>NZ_JBBAKG010000064.1:0-24755 GCF_040403615.1 Haliscomenobacter sp.
CCACCCCAAAGGATGGCTCTTTTTTTGTCGGGGCACAAGGATTCGAACCTTGGACCCCCTGCTCCCAAAGCAGGTGCGCTACCGGGCTGCGCTACGCCCCGAATTTATCTTTTCCCAGTATTCTGAACTCAAGGTTTTGAACCTTGAACCCTCCCGATCTAAATCGGGATGCGCTACCGGGCTGCGCTACGCCCCGAATTTTCTTCCGATATTGCTTCGCTAAATTCCGAAGAATGTGTGAGTGCAAAATGTATGCTTGCGGTGGAGCCGGGATTCGAACCCGGGGTACCGTTTCCAGTACGTCAGTTTAGCAAACTGGTGGTTTAAGCCACTCACCCACTCCACCTTGGAGCGAAAAAAACAAGTCATTTCATTAAATAACCGCGTTTTTCCCGAAGCGACTGCAAAGATATATGCTGTCGTGATTAATACAAACGAAATGGAAAAAAAATTCCAGCTCACTCAAACTTTTTTTTCGGTTTGTCCAAAAAGGTTTGATTTTCAAAAAATTGGGAAAGGTTTTATTTTTCTTTATCAAAAAATCCTGAACAGCCATGCGTCCATTTGCCCAATTCAAAACCTACCTTCAACAGGAATCTTTTCTTACCGAAGAGGACTGCGCATTATTCGAGCCTTACCTCCGCACTCGAAATATCCCTGCCAAACAGCACTTTGTAGAAGAAGGGAAAGTCTGCCGCGAAATTGCATTCATCAACTCTGGGGTATTCCGAATGTACTATCTTATGAATGGCAAAGAAGTCAATTCCCATTTTTTCTTCGAAAACGAGTTTGCAGTGGACTACGACAGCTTTTTGGAGCAAAAACCGAGTCGCTACCACATTCAAGCGCTGGAAGACGCTGAGGTGGTTTGTTTCAACCTCGAAACCCTGGAGAAGGCCTATGCTGTTTCCAAAAACTGGGAAAAATTTGGTCGACTCATCGCTGAATACACCTTCAAGGTCACCACTCGCCGGGTTGAAGGCTTTTTATTTATGAATGCCGAGCAACGGTATTTGCAATTGCAAGCCCACGCGCCTAATATCCTGGAGCGCATTCCTTTGTACCACATTGCGTCCTATCTGGGCTTGGAAAGAGAAAGTTTAAGCCGCTTGCGCAAAAAAATTCGCGACCAACATCGATTGTAACATAGGTCAATTTTTTAGCGCTTGCACGCGCTGATCTTTGTGGGGTCAATAAAATAATTCATTACCACAAAGTTCAACACCATGAAAGCATCAATCATCATTGGCTTCTTTTTTGCATCGCTAGCAGGATTCACGAGCTGTTCCAATTCCAAAGCCGTCATCGTTCCTTTAAGCACTGAAGCCAAAATCGAAGACACCTACACCATCATTTGGAATGGTGTGAGCAATGCCTACCGCTATACCGATGGGCAATGGCAACGCGACGAGACTTATGACTACGTTTTTGACGTCATTCAGAAGCGCTACGACAACGAATGGAAATCAACCAAGAGCTTGCACCGCATGCACCCCAACTACGATGGCCGTGCTGGAGACCGCGATCAGAGCATGTATTTTGAGTTAAAGTATGCGAAGGGAGCTTCTGATCGACTATTGTGTACCGATATTTTCTCATCGCTAGGAACTGGGCTGGGGAAATCTGACCCTGAATTTCGGGAGCAACAATTCACGTTAAACCTTACCGATGTGAGTTCCTTTTCACCCTACAACAAAATCAGGATCACCCAGCATTACCAGTACGAAGCAGGGGTTTTGACCGAAACCGTTGAATTACTAAAGGAAAAAAATGGGCAAGACACCCCGTTTATGAAAATGGAAGAAAAGGCTTATTTCTACCTTCGGGGGAAATTGGAGCAGGCACCAACCGTATTTCAGCCTTAATTTAGCTAGATTTGTTGTGGCATCCTTGCCACAACAAATCTAACATGCCCTCATGATTCAAACTTTCCGACTTAACCTACTCCCCCTCAGCTACGATCAACTGCAGAAATACATCAAAAATGACCAGTCTCTCGAAAAAGAACTCCATCTCAAAAATAGTACCCGCAGCATTTCGCCTGAGCTAAAAGAAGCGCTTAAAGAAACCATCCTGCCAAATGTGGCCGATCCTGCTAAAAACTATTTGTATTCCACCCTCTGGACGATCATCAATAGGGCTGAACGCCAAATGGTGGCAGATTTGTGTTTCGTAGGAGAACCCAACGCAGATGGAGAAATTGAAATTGGTTTTGGTACTTATGAGCAGCACCAAGGCCACGGATACATGACCGAAGCGGTAACGGGCATGATCAAATGGGTACGGGAACAAGCCGAAGTCAAGTCCATTTTTGCACAGACCGAAATGGGCAATTTTGCCTCAATGTCGGTTTTACAAAAAAATGGTTTTATACAATTTAGTCCTGAAGAAAAATTAAGCTCCTGGAAACTCGATTTAAATAAATGATTAAGTATAAACGGTAAATTTGTATCTCTCCTCAAAAATCCCCACCTTCACTGTTCATATTCTTTCAACGACACTCCATGCCACCAACGCCCCCTTTGAGAAAAGAACTCCCCAGTGATGAAACAATTGTAACCCAAACCCAAGCCTGGTTGAAAAACGTGGTGATAGGTTGCAATTTTTGTCCTTTTGCCAGTCGTGAGGTACAACGCGGCAGCATCCATTATGAAATTGTTCATTCTGATGACATGGAGACCTGCATGGAGGCCATGTTTGCAGAATGCGAACGCCTCGACAATGACGAGAACATTGAAACAACCCTGGTGATTTTTCCGGGTATGTTTCGCCAATTTGTGGATTACCTGGATTTGATCGAAAATTGCGAAAACATGCTGGAAGACAACGACTACGATGGCATTTACCAGGTAGCTGGCTTCCACGAAGATTACCAATTTGCCGACGCTCCTGCCGATGATCCGGCCAATTATACCAACCGCTCTTTGTACCCCATGCTGCACTTGCTACGGGAATCGAGCCTGGACAATGCCCTTGCAAACTACCCCGACCCCGAAAATATTCCCCACCGCAACATGGAGTATGCCCGTAACCTGGGCTTAAAACAAATCAAATTGCTGCGGGATTCTTGCTGGTAGATTACCATGATGATTTTGTTTCACGCAGATTTGACGTGGATTTTTCAGCGAAAATCTGTGCCTAAATCTGTGTCAAATCTGCGCGAAACAAAAATCAAGGAATCAGCATCCTATTTCCAATCCACCAACTTCGACTTGTAAAAATTCACGCCCATCGCCGTCAAACGTGGCCCGTGTGCAGCCAAACGTTGCTTGTAGGCATCCCAGGAACGCGCAGATGCCGCAGACCAACCAATTTCAGCATATCCAGGCAAGCGCGGAAACACCATGTATTCCACTTCCTCAATGTTGTCTACTGTTTCTGACCAAAGCGGTGCTTCGATCCCCAACACGTCTTTGGGTCCAAGTCCAGGAATCAAGGTAGCCGGATCCCAAATGTACGCGCTGTCCACTTCGATGTAAGCCGCCCAGTGCAAGCCCCATTGCGTAGTGGAATCGTATTGCATGTCGGTATACGCTTTGCGGGCAGGCGACATCAAGACTTTAGAGCCTTGCTTTACGGCATTTCTCGCATTGTCTTCATCTGCCCAGTGCTGTACGAATACGTTTTTCTTGAGCGTACCCAAGGCAATTTCGTCCCAGCCAATCACCTGTTTTCCGTGTGAAAGTACGATGTCTTGTACCCGATTTACAAAGGGAATATAGTCTTCTTTTTTGGTTACATGCGATTCATCGCCACCAATGTGGATGTACGGGCCAGGAGTAATTGCTGCCAATTCTTTGACCACATCATCGATGAACTTGTAGGTAACTTCATTTTTGGTACAAAGGGTACTGAAACCAACCTCCGTGCCTGAGTACAGTTCCCGAGGCTTGCCGTCGCAATTCAGTTCAGGGTAAGCGGCCAGGGCAGAGTTGGTGTGTCCGGGCATGTCGATCTCGGGAATGATGGTGATGTAGCGATCCTGGGCGTACCGAACGATGTCTTTGTACTGCTCCTGGGTATAGTAGCCGCCTTTGCCGCCACCGACCTGGGTTTTGCCGCCGTATTCTGCCAATTTTGGCCAGGATTTGATCTCAATGCGCCAGCCCTGATCATCAGATAAGTGCAAGTGCATCCCGTTCATTTTGTAGGCAGCAATCAGGTCAATGTAGCGCTTGACGTCGTCTACACTAAAAAAATGGCGGGCTACATCAAACATGGCGCCGCGGTAGGCATAAGTCGGCATATCCCGAATTGTACCACTGGCCATCAACCAGGGCCCCGCTTGCTTGCTGGAAGATTCAACATTGGCTGGCAACAATTGGCGAATGGTCTGAATGCCCCGGAACAATCCCGCAGGAGCATTTGCTTGCAGGTGCACTGATTCAGCAGTAATGTTGAGTTCGTATCCTTCATCTCCGAGTTCTGCGTCCTCCTTGATAGAGAGGTAGATGTTGCCATCACCGGGATTGGCCGTGCTGGGTTTTACCGAAAAACTAAAACCGGTTGATGGATTCAATTTGTCAGCAAGGTATTGGCCAATTTTGACCAACTCTTCCGAACCAGTTTGTACATAAATGTCCGAGGCGTCGGTCAGTTCAAAAGAGCTGTTGGTGGCGCTGACAGAAACCGGAACGGGGATGATGCTTTCCTGGGCAAGATCCATCGAAACGGCAGGTTTCTTGGGCGCGCAGGCCATAAAAGTCATCAAAACTAAGAGCAACAGGGTTGCTGAAGAAAAATGAATGCGATGTGTAGGCATGAGTTTGTTGATTTTGGGGATTAAGTTAAGGATTTTTGGGATTTTCCCCTTTTGATATTCCTCCTCACCACAAAATCAGCAACTTTTAATGCGGGAACTTATTCAATTTCTGCAAAAGTCCCTACCCCTGCATGGCGCATACTGGGTAAGGTCCCCAAGCGCAAGAGTTGCAAGCATTGCATCCCGGCGGCCTGGGCGGCATCCAGCTCTTCCTGGATATCCGAAAGGAAAAGAATTTCGCCAGGAGGAAGCCCCAATTGGGTGGCGATGTTTTGATAGGAACCAACTTCGCGTTTGTGGCCAACGTTGGTATCAAAATAGTGAGAAAAAAAACCGTTCAAATCGCCGTATTCGCTGTTGCCAAACAAGAGTTTTTGGGCAGCTACCGAACCGGAAGAGTAAATCCCCAACCCATAACCCGCCTGCTTCCAGCGCTCCAAAGCCAGCACCACATCCGGGTATACATGCCCTTTGAAACCTCCACTTTCATACCCCTCTTTCCAGATCAATCCTTGCAAATTTTTCAAGGCTGGATGCTTGCGGTCGGCCTCAATCCAACTGAGCAAGCCATTGATCAGGTCATCCACACTTTCAGCAGGAAGGTTTTCTTCGATCAAGGTCTTTTTCGTTTGCTCCAAAGCTTCCGCTACAGTTGGGTCGTTGGCATTGGCATGCACAAAAGCCGGTAGGTTTTCAGCAGCATGAGGAAAAAGCACCTTGTGGACAAAGTTGATGTCGGTAGTGGTGCCTTCGATGTCGGTAAGAATGAATTGCATACGCTTTTTATTCAATATCCAATATCCAATAATCAATATCCAACGCGGGTTGAGATCTTGCTGATAAATTCATTTTTCCTCGCGAAGGTAAACCCAAGAATTCAGGGCAAACGCATTGGAATATCAAAAGCAAATTGCCTTGATAATCTTTATAAAAATTTAATTTTCAACACTTTGCAATATTTGCCGCTGAATTTCAGAACCCCCGACCCCTTAAGGGGAGTACATTTTAGGTAAGTGAAAATCCTACCTCTTTTTCAAAGAAAGGTAGAATATTGACCTAACGTAAGCTTTTCTCCCCTTCAGGGGCTGGGGGTTGGTAAGTATGCGTAAAATATTGCATTGCAATAACAATTTTAATGCGTTAGCTCTCATCTATTGCCCGCGTAGAAAAATATCCTAGACCTTGCTTTCGCGAGGAAAAATAAATTTACAAGCAAGATCTCAACCCGCGTTGGAAATTGGACATTGGATATTGATTATTGGATATTGAAAAATTAATTGAGATTGTACTTCGAATC
Source organism: Haliscomenobacter sp. (assembly GCF_040403615.1). Taxonomy (NCBI): domain Bacteria; kingdom Pseudomonadati; phylum Bacteroidota; class Saprospiria; order Saprospirales; family Haliscomenobacteraceae; genus Haliscomenobacter; species Haliscomenobacter sp. The sequence continues at coordinate 6,060 of NZ_JBBAKG010000064.1, forward strand.
AACTCCCGACTCCGTGTAGAGGGGAACCCAACCCGACTGATCGATAAACACCCGGATGGCTTTGACAAATTTCTTTGGGCCCATATCGAACCAGTGTTTGGTATTGGCTGGAACCGAGATGAGATCGCCTGCCTGGCAAGTCACGCAGAAAACGTCATCATCGCCGCCCAAGTTGAACCAAAACATGCCTTCCCCGTCTACGAAGAAACGGACTTCGTCTTCAGTGTGGATGTGTTCGCTCAAAAACTTGGTGCGCAACATTTCTATTTGTGGGTGATCAGGCGTTACGTTGATCACGTCGGCAGTTTTGTACCCGTTGGCTTCCATGTAAGGCTTGAGCTGGTGGGCATAAGCGCCAATAATGGTGTCCTGATCTGCGTCATCGGCAAAAGGAACTGCGGCTTCCCATTGCTCATAAATTACTCCTCGAGCGTTGAGAAATTTTTTGATCTCGGCTGGATCGTTCAGCACGGTTTGCTGGTCTGGAATGGTGATGAAAGCCATAAGTAATGGTTTTGGATTGAAGGCAAAAATGGAATTTATGCCTTCAACTTCAATTTAAGGTATTCGCATTCTAAAAGAAACTCTACCACTTCCACATGCCGTTTGGCATCTGCAACGGTAGCTCCCCAAGTGTACATGCCGTGTCCAGCGATGAGGAATGCACGCAACTCAGGATCGTTTTTGCGCACAAAATCCACTAATTCGATAGACAAAGCATTAATATCTTGGGTATTGGCAAAGATGGGAATTTTTATGGAAACTTCATGGGTTTTGATGCCACTAAAACCCTTCAAAATCTCATAATCCTGTAATTCAAGGCAGCCTTTTTCTTGAAAAACTTGAGACACCACCGTATTGAGGACAGTGTGGGTATGAAGCACACAATGCACCGCTGGAAAAAGCTGATAAACAGCGCAATGCAGCAAGGTTTCGGCAGAAGGCTTGCGGGAATCATTCACTGGATTGCCGTCAGCGTCTACTTCCAGAAAATGGGCTTCGCCAAAATCTCCCTTGTCCATGCCACTTTGTGACACGTAAAAATTGCTTTGCCCGGATTCCCGAAACGAGTAATTGGAAGAAGTAGCTGGTGCCCAACCTTTTTGATGCAAAAAGTGGATGGCCTTGACTATATCCGCGCGTTGATTCATCTTTTTTTGCTGCAAGTGTACGAAAAAAATAGACTGATCATGTAAAAGCCGTCACTTTTCCCCTTTGATATAGGCCAACAAATCCGCCATTTCGGATACCGTAATTCCCGCTTCCAGTCCTTCTGGCATTGCCGAATTGGCGGCTTGCTCCATGCTGACAATCTCGTTGCGGCTGTAGGTTTGAGTTTGTCCGCTCAGGGTTTTCAGGCTTACGGTAGTTGAGGTCTTGCTGGTGACGATACCCTGGGCGTTTTTGCCCCCTTTGAGCGCCACCTGCCAGAGTTCGTATTTGTCTGCGATGGAGTGATTTGGAATGATGATTTCTTGGAGAATGGATTCTGCCCGGCGGTTGCGCACCGAGCCCAGGTCTGGTCCAAAGGCTACACCTTGCCCTTTGAGGGTATGACAAATTTGACAAGCGCGCTGGTAAATCATTTTCCCTTTGCTCGCATTACCTTGCTGATGCAGGGCAGTTTGATAACTGGCGTATACAGCCTCTCGCGCCAATCCATTACCTGCCAGCACTTTACGCGCCTGATTTCGAACCTTTTCGTCGTCGTTGTTCATCAAGCGCACCATTCTTGGCCAGCTTATCGCGTCTCGATTTATTTTTTGTGCAGCTATTGCGGTGAGCAGGCCTTGGCAATTCTGAGGTGTAGCCATCAGGAGGCCAATGGCTTGATCCCGCAGGGTTGAATCTAGTTTAGTCCAATTGTTGGTGACAAAATCCGCAGCCCCGATGCCCGAACACTTGCTCAATCCCGCCAGAGCCGCTTGCCGCAAGGGCAATGGCTCGGTACCAATAACCAGTTTCATCAATTCCTGGCGTTGAATATCGGGGTGGATCAACGCTTGCAGGGCGATGGCATCCGCCCGGTAGTCCGCATTTGCCTTGGGGTTTCTCAGGGCGAGCAGTGCTTCTGACGACATTCGGTTGCGTACCGACTCCGGCACGCCGCACACCTGGATGAGTTCCAGCGCGGCGCGGCGCAAGGCAGCTGGGGTTTCCGCCTTCATATTGGTCAGCAATTTCAATTTTTGGCTTTCCTTCACCCAGTTTGGTACACCTTGGTAATCCCAGAGTTGACTCAAGCCTTTGAAAAGAGCGGCTTGTACAGCGTTGTTGTGGCCCTCCCACAATTTGGCCAGGGCATTTTGCTCTCCGGCGTTGGCGATGGTAGTCGCCAAAATACTGATAAAAACTGCCTGTTTTTCCGTGAGTTGTTGGCCAAATTTGTTTTCCGCCAGGGTCAATAGCTCCGACTCCCGACCTGCCGAACCAGCAATCAATGCCATTTGCACCCATTGATCGTCAATGTCGCGTTCCAAAATATTGATTTTGGCGGTTTCCCCAGCTGGCAATGTTTTTAAGACCCCCAAAGTATTCAACAACTGGAAACGTACCCGTGGAGATGGGTCTTTTTGCAGGGCGGTAATCTTACTTGCGAGCTCATTTGCCCAATCGGGGTGTTTTTCCAGGATTTTCAATGCATTTTCTCGCAAACCTGCTTCCGGATGAGCCAGATTGGCTTCCAATTCCGCTTTGCCGCTTTGTCCCAAACCTTCCAACAACCACAAGGCATGTACCCGGCCTTCTGATTTGCTGGAAATACTGGCCAATTTTTTAAGGGCATCAATGGCTTTGGTTTTGCGCTGAAAAAGCAAGCGCTGCGCAGTACGCCGGTACCAAATATTGTCATTGGCCAATAAAGAAACCAGCTCTTCATCCGATTTTTTGGACAGTTGGAGTTTGTTCAACCAATTCATCGGCAAGCCTTTTTTGGGCGTAATGCGGTAAATCCGCCCTTTATCGGTGCCATTGTACAAAGCGCCTGATTTATTCACCTCTTCCGACATCCATTCCGGGTGTTCAATGATTTGTCGGTAATAATCCACCACATACAACGCCCCATCCGGGCCGATGTAAAAATTGACGGGTCGAAACCAGGCGTCTTTGGAGGCCAGAAATTCTTTTTCCACCAAAATTCGACTGGCGTTAAACGCGGCGCCTTTTTCGCTAATACGATCCACATGCACCAGATTGTGACTGGGTTCGGCTACAAACGTAGTGTTTGAGTTGAAAGCGGCAGGAAAAGCACCTCCCAGGTAATACGTAATGCCACAAGCCGAGGTAATCACGCCCACGTCGGTAAGCAACTGGTGATCTGGCTTTTCAGTGATAGGGTAAACCTCGCAATTGGTTTCATGGTCAGAAATGCTTTCAGCCGCATTGGGCACGAGCAGGTTGGGGTTGTTTTGGAGGTAGCGCGCTTCCAGCACTTCCTGATAAATGTGGTTGGCGTTTTCAGTGAGAAAATGCCGACCCCAGGCATCAAAGGCCTGACCAAATTGGGTTTCTGATGCCAAGGCTTCCATTTCATAGGAATCTGGTTTGAAGCGCACATTGCGGTCGTCGGCATTTTTGCCCAGGCGGGCAGCGCTGGGCTGGTCGGGGAAACGAATTTCACTGCCTTCATCCGAAAATTCCTTACAAACCGTTGGGGTAAATGCCCACTGATGCGCCAGATAAATCCAATTGTCCAATCCAAACATGGGATTATTGAGGTTGTGCTGGGGATTGGAAAGGGCAAATCCGGTGAGCAACACCTTGCGCACATCCGCTTTGTTGTCGCCGTTGGTATCGGCCAAATAATACACATTGGGGGGATCGGTTACAATGATGCCCTCCCGCCAACGCATGACTCCGGTGGGCAACAACAGGCTATCGGCAAAGATGGTGGCTTTGTCAGGATAACCATCGCCCGTGGTATCGGTCAGGATTTTGATGCAGCCTTTTTTGCTCAAATCCAGCGGGTAGCCAGACATTTCGGCTACGTACATGCGCCCATCCTCGTCAATTTCCATGGCTACTGGATCTCCCAACAAGGGTTCGGCAGCGACCAATTCAATCTGGAATCCATCCGCGATCTGGAATGCGGCCAGGGCAGCTTTCAATTCATCGGATACCGGAGGCGGGGTGGTTGCTGGATCAGTCTGGCAAGCAAGACAACATAGGAATAGTGCAAGGAAGGATAGGATACGCATGGCAAATGAGCTTATGGTTCTTGCCAAAAATACGAGAAAGCAACAGTTTAGTGGAATAATTCCCAGGAGTTTTTTGTACCAAAAAACAAAAGCCTGTTTTCGATAAGAAAACAGGCTTGTCGTTGTAGCCTCGAGTGGAATCGAACCACTATCTTAGGTTCCGGAAACCTACATACTATCCGTTGTACTACGAAGCCGAAAGAGATTTTTTTCCCGGAATGCAAAGATACAAAAGCGCATACCAGAATTTCTAATTTTTTTCAAAAAAGGAAACTACTTTTAACAAAATTTAGTTCCCTTGGAATGAGAAAAATAGTTATTTCTGACATCCATGGCTGCAATGCCACTTTTAAATCGTTACTCAGCAAATTGAGGCTTTCCCGCAAAGATGAATTGTATTTATTGGGCGATTACATCGATCGTGGCCCTGACTCCAAAGGTGTTATTGATACCATTTTAAACCTGCAAAAAAAAGGAAACCTGGTTCATTGTTTGAGGGGCAACCACGAAGAATTGTTGCTTTGGGCGGTTGAAGGAAAGGGCGCTGATGTGGATATTTTTCTGCGCAATGGAGGAGATGCTACCCTGGAAAGTTTTGGCGTTCAACGTGCTGCCGACATTCCTCAACTTTATCTCGATTTCATCGAAAACCTGCCCATTTACATTGAGTCTGGAGAATATATTTTTGTACATGCCGGTCTGGAATTCACCAAGGGTAAAGACCCATTTGCCCACCCGGAAAAAATGATTTGGATCAGAAATTGGTACAAAGACCTGAATATAAAATGGCTCGGCAACCGCTACATCATCCATGGCCATACGCCGATGGCAACATCCTCTATCCTAAAAATGTTTGATCGTTTTGAGAATGACCGAGTACTAGACATCGACGCCGGATGCGTCTATGAAGCTACTGGATACGGCCAATTGTGTGCTTGCGACCTGGGCAACCGCAAGTTGTATTTTGTTCCCCGCAAAGAAGCGGACAACCGTGAAGATTGAGTTATTAAATGCGATAGAACTCGCACTTAATAACTCAGATTACACTTTTTACCGCATTGACTTATAAGCGTTGATCAAGCCATTGGTTGATGCATCGTGTGAGTGCACTTCCGCAGCATCTCCCAATTCTGGCAATATCTTATTGGCCAATTGCTTGCCCAATTCAACGCCCCATTGATCAAAGCTGTAAATGTTCCAAATGACGCCCTGGGTAAAGATTTTGTGTTCGTAAAGCGCGATCAGGATACCCAAAGTCCGAGGATTGATTTTTTTGGCCAATATCGAGTTGGTCGGTTTGTTGCCCTGGAATACCTTGAAAGGCGCTAGTTCAGCAATTTCTGCCGCCGACTTGCCTTGTTTTTCCAATTCAGCCACCACTTCTGCTTCGGTTTTGCCCATCAACAAGGCTTCCGTTTGAGCAAAAAAGTTGGACATCAATTTCACGTGGTGATCACCCAGCGGGTTGAGGCTTTGCGCGGGAGCGATGAAATCACAAGGGATCATTTTAGTGCCCTGGTGAATCAGTTGGTAGAAAGCGTGCTGGCCATTGGTACCCGGCTCGCCCCAGATGATTGGCCCCGTTTGATAAGCCACCGGATGGCCATTGCGGTCTACATATTTACCGTTGCTCTCCATGTTGCCTTGCTGGAAATACGCTGCAAAGCGGTGCATGTACTGGTCGTAAGGCAAAATGGCCTCGGTAGCAGCGCCAAAGAAGTTGTTGTACCAGACGCCAATCAAAGCCAGAATGACTGGAATATTTTGCTCCAGAGGAGTATTGTGGAAGTGCTCGTCCATCGCGTGCATGCCTTCGAGCAATTCTCGGAAATTGTCAAACCCAATCACGCAGGCAATTGGCAAACCGATGGCAGAACTCAGGGAATAACGGCCACCTACCCAATCCCAAAACTCAAACATGTTGGCGGTATCGATGCCGAATTCGGCCACTGCTTTTCCGTTGGTCGACAAAGCGACGAAATGCTTGGCTACCTGGCTTGGATCCTCGGCAGCATGCAAAAACCAAGACTTGGCGGTTTCTGCATTAGTCATGGTTTCCTGAGTCGTGAAGGTCTTGGAAGCGATGCAAAACAGGGTCGTTTCCGGATTCAGCGGTTTGAGCGTTTCGGCAATGTGCGTGCCATCTACGTTGGATACAAAATGTACCGACATGCCGCGCTGCCAATAAGCTTTCAATGCTTCGGTTACCATCACCGGCCCCAGGTCCGAACCACCAATGCCAATGTTGACAATATCGGTGATGGATTTGCCGGTGTAGCCTTTCCACTCGCCGGACAACACGCGCTTGCTGAAGGCTTCCATTTTGGCCAATACCGCATTGACTTCGGGCATTACATCCACCCCATCTACCAAAATGGGTCGATTGGAGCGGTTGCGCAGGGCCACGTGGAGTACCGAACGGCCTTCGGTGGCATTTATTTTTTCACCGCTGTACATGGCTTCAATAGCGGGTTTGAGTCCGCATTCTTCCGCCAATTGCAGGAGCGTATTCAGGGTATCCTGCGTGATGATGTTTTTGGAATAATCGACCAAAACATCTTCAAAACGTTGCGAAAAGTGCGCAAAGCGCTGAGGATCGGCAGCAAAGAGGTCTTTCATATGAACCTGACTCATCGTTGAGAAGTGTTGAGTCAATTGCTCCCAGGCTTTGGTTTGGGTTGGATTTTGCTTGTGCATGTTTGGTTTGATTACTTGGAGATAAAGGTAGTTTATTTGATAAAAATCACCTTGGTAGTGGGGCAAAAATAAATGTTTCATTTTCTTGGAGCCAAAGGATTAGATAAGAAACTTGAAATGAAGCGTTTACTCATCTAATCCTTTGGCAAAATGAAACACTTATTTTTTTATCGCCCGCTGGAAAATTAATCCTATTTCATTCTGGGATGTTTGAATAATTTTGCAGCAATTTTAAATCGTTCAGCAAACCATCATGTACAAAGAATTGATCCAACAATTGGGCAGTACCCGCCTCGTAGCAGTGTCCAAAACCCAACCTACCGAGGCGATCTTGAACCTTTATGATCAAGGTCAGCGCATTTTTGGAGAAAACAAGGTACAGGAACTGGTATCCAAACACGAAGCCTTGCCCAAAGACATCGAATGGCACCTGATCGGGCATTTGCAAAGCAACAAGGTCAAATACATGGCTTCCTTTGTGGCCATGATCCATTCGGTCGACAGTTTGAAACTACTCGAAGAAATCAACCGACAAGCCGAGCGCAATAATCGGGTGATCAATTGTTTGCTGCAATTCAAAATCAACGACGAAGCAACCAAGTTTGGGCTAGACCAAAAAGAGGCCTTTGCCCTTTTGGAATCGGCCTCCTACCCTACCCTGCAAAACATTCGGTTGTGTGGCGTAATGGGCATGGCTTCTTTTGTAGAAGATGAGGACCAGATTCGAAAGGAATTCAAGGCTTTGTACCAAATTTTCGATGCACTGAAGGCCCGCTATTTCCCCAACGACGACAATTTTAAAGAAATTTCCATGGGCATGTCCGACGATTATCCAGTTGCCATTGCCGAAGGCAGTACCTTGGTGCGCATAGGCACCTTGCTCTTTGGTGCCCGCAATTACGGGAATCCTCAATAAAAGCTTTATTTTTGTCTGGTAAAATCAACATTCTTGAGTACAACCGCTTTCCTGATCACGCCGCCCTTTACGCAACTGAATACTCCGTATCCGGCAACGGCCTATTTGAAAGGATTTTTGAACACCAAAAACATCTCTTCTTACCAGGCTGACCTAGGCATTGAAGTGATTTTGGAGTTGTATTCCCAGGCAGGGCTCAGCGATTTATTTGCCCACATCCGAACCAAAGAAGTTCAATTTTCTGAAAATGCCCGCCGCATGATCGCGTTGAGCAAGCACTACATCAACAGTATTGATGGCATAATTTTGTTTTTGCAGGGCAAAAATCCAACCCTGGCACACCTGATTTGCCAGGAGGGTTACCTGCCTCGTGCCAGTCGCTTCGACCAACTGGCCGATTTGAGCTGGGCATTTGGCAGTATGGGGACGCAAGACAAGGCCAAGCACCTCGCCACCTTGTACCTCGAAGACCTGGCCGATCTGATCACCGAGTGCGTGGACGAACATTTTGGCCTGAGCCGCTACGCGGAAAGATTGGGCCGTTCGGCCTACAGTTTTGATGAGTTGTACGGCCATTTACAGCAAGAATACACCTACATCGACAAGTTGCTGATCAAGCTGCTGGCCGCAAAAATTCAACAACTCCAGCCCCAATTGGTGGCCATTTCAGTGCCTTTTCCTGGAAATTTATACACCGCTTTCCGTTGCGGCCAATGGATCAAAGCCAAGCATCCACAAACCAAAGTTGTGATGGGTGGTGGTTTTGCCAACACCGAATTGCGTTCCCTCAGTGATGCGCGGGTATTTGAGTTCTTTGACTTCATCACGCTAGACGATGGCGAAACACCCATCGAAAACCTCATTGAACACATTCAGAGCAAGCGTCCGGTGGAGTTGCTCAAACGCACGTTCACCCTTCTGGACGGCAAAGTGGAATACATCAACCAAAGCCTGAACCGCGATTACAAGCAAAGCGAAGTCGGCACGCCCGATTACAGCGACCTGCTGTTGGATCACTACATTTCGGCAATTGAGGTAGTCAACCCCATGCACCGCATGTGGAGCGACGGGCGTTGGAACAAACTCACTATGGCGCACGGATGCTATTGGGGCAAGTGCACCTTTTGCGATATTTCGCTGGATTACATCAAATTGTACGAGCCTATCGCTGCAAAAATGCTGTGCGATCGCATGGAAGAGATGATCCAGCAAACGGGTGAGCGCGGCTTCCACTTTGTAGACGAGGCGGCTCCGCCAGCCTTGATGCGGGCTTTGGCACTCGAAATTATTCGCCGCAAACTGACCGTTACCTGGTGGACCAATATTCGTTTTGAAAAAAGTTTCACCCGCGATCTTTGTCAATTGCTCAAAGCCTCGGGTTGTATTGCCGTTTCGGGCGGGCTGGAAGTAGCTTCGGATCGCCTACTGGAATTGATCCAAAAAGGAGTCACCGTAGCGCAAGTGGCGAGGGTAACCCGCAATTTTACCGAAGCCAGCATCATGGTACATGCTTATTTGATGTACGGCTACCCTACCCAAACGGTGCAAGAAACCATTGATTCCCTGGAAATGGTGCGACAATTGTTTGAAGCAGGTGTACTACAATCCGGTTTTTGGCACCAATTTGCCTTGACCACCCATAGCCCCATCGGGATGAATCCTGCTGGTTTCAACATCCAGATAGAGCCTGGTTGCTCGGGGACTTTTGCCAACAATGACCTTTTGTTTACCGACCCGGTTGGCGTAGACCACGATGCATTCAGTTTTGGACTAAAAAAATCCCTGCTCAATTACATGCACGGCATCGGATTTGAATTCCCCTTGCAAGATTGGTTTGAGTTCAAAATTCCACGCACCAAAATAGACCGCGAATACATCGTCAAAGCCTTGAATGAGGACGAAATTCAGTCCAACAAACCCAACGCCAAAGTGGTGTGGCTGGGCAATCCGCCTGAGTTGGAAATAACCGTAAAGACCAAACGGGGAGAAACCTGGGAAAGTGCAGTGCTCACTTTTCAGGACAAAAAAGAAACCCTCAGCATCAAGGTTGATGTGCCACAAGGGAAATGGGTACTGGGAATCTTAGAAAAAATCGCCGTAGATAACCCCGAAACGCTCACTTTTGAGGAGTTAAAAGCGCATTACGAAGCCGCTGATTTGGAAGACTTTGAATTGTTTTGGTACAACAAGCCTTTCAATAAGGTAAGTGGGCTGGGGTTGTTGGTGTTGTAATGCCGGTCGCTGAGCGTAGCCGAGATGCTGGTCGCTGAGCGTAGCCGAAGCGCCGGCACTTCGGCTCCATGACCGGCACTTCGGCTACGCTCAGTGACCGGTCATGGAGCCGAAGCGTCGGCGCTTCGGCTGCGCTACTTCAGCTCAGCCAAATTCACCACGAACCCATCAATCCGCTTCCGCTTCAGGTTGGTTTCGTAAGCTCTGGCGCTGCCTTCTGTATCAAAAGGGCCAAGAATGACTCGAAATCTTTTGCCTCCTTCCATATCTATAAGGATATTGTCGAACCACTTGCCTTGCAATTGGGTAACTTTTTCCATCATGCCTTCGTAAGAAGCGACGGAGGCGACTTGCACTCCGAATCCTTTTTTGTCGGAATGGGAAATTTCAATTTTGAACAACCCCGTGCTGCCCATGTCTCCACGTACCAATTTGGTTTTATCCGTTTGTGTTTTGGTTTTAGGTCTTACCGGAGCTGCAACTACATTTGGTTTCTTTTCCACCAATTCGGTTGGAGCAGGCCTAGTGTCGGGAGGAACAGTGGAGTTGGTATTGACAGTTGGCTTGGGTTTTACGGTAGGATCCGTCGTGGTGACTCCAGGAGTAGGAACCGCGACTGATACAGTTTTAGGTGCTTCGGGTTGCGCCACATCTTGACCAATTACCTCGACCTTCACTTCCACCTGCCCATCCTTGAGCATATCCAACTGGCGTGCGGCTGCAAAAGACATCTCTACAACCCGCCCTTTCAAATAAGGACCTCGATCGTTGACCCTTACGATTACCGATTTTTTATTGTCGAGTCGGGTAACGCGCAATCGGGTACCCAGTGGATGCATTTTATGGGCTGCAGTCAGTTTATTGCGGTCGTAAATTTCGCCATAAGCTGTTTCACTGCCATTGAAGTCGTCTGAATAGTAGGAGGCATAGCCAAACTCTTGTGCAGTCAACCACAAACCATTGAGTGAGAATGCCAAGGAAAATAAAAATGCGATTGATTTCATGCGGAATATTGGATTAATTTGGTACATAAACGACAGGATACAACGAATCCGCATCCTGGAGTTGTAGAAAGTACCCAAATATAAACAAAGCAATGGATTTTTCCAAACAATATATGAACTGATGTTTATTGGATCAAGCCTTGAAAAGCCTAATCAGGAGCATTACATCTCCAACATTTGCCGCATCCCTTGCACCAGACCAATGCCCATCAGAATGACTCCGATGATTTTGTTCATCCATTGGCTGACAAATGCAGCTCTCTTCACAATCAGTTGACTCAAAAAGGCATAAAACAACAAAGTGAGCAGCTTACCACAAGCAACACCCGACAAAAACAAACACAGAAAATACAAAGGTGGATGGTCTGAAATGTCGAGGTACTCTGCGGATTTTAAAAAGGCCAGAATAAAAATCCAAAAAGGAATGGCTTGCGGATTGGCAATTGAAACCAACAACCCATTGATGAAATCATTGTTTTTGGATTTTGCCTTTTTTTCGCCTTCTTTCAGCGGCTTTCGGCAGAAAAAAACCAGCCCAATGCCCACAAAAAAGACCACAACAAAAGATTTGACCCACACATTGTGTTGCAAAAGCTGTTGCACCATTGGGTTGAACCGAATGGCGATGAAAGATTGAGGAATCTCAATGAGTGCTGCCGCAATCGAAAAATGAAAGGCCGCGCGCCAGCTGCGATTGATGGTGGTGTTTACCACAGAAAGATTGATGGGGCCAAAGGGTAAAGTGCCTGCTATGCTGGCCAGCATGCTCAAGAAAAAAATCAGAGCGGGTGACGGCTCCATTTAGTTAGTTTAGTGAAGAAAGAACTTGTGTACGCAAAATTAAGCGCTATTGTTGATACTTAAGCGAACTTTTAGGGGTATTATTTTGTAATTTTGCGAAGATTTTTTTCCAAATAATTGTGCATGAGTAAACTTGGAAAAGTTTTAGTGGCCATGAGTGGCGGCATCGACAGTACGGTTACGGCGATGTTGCTCCATGAAGAAGGATATGAAGTGATTGGCATTACCATGAAAACCTGGGATTATGCCAATTCTGGTGGTTCCAAAAAAGAAACGGGCTGTTGCAGCCTGGATTCCATCAACGATGCCCGCGAAGTAGCGGTAAGCATGGGGTTTCACCATTTCATCATTGACATTCGGGATGAGTTTGGCGATTTTGTGATCGACAATTTTGTAGAAGAATACATCGCTGGCCGCACCCCCAACCCTTGCGTGCTGTGCAATACCCACATCAAATGGAATGCCTTGCTCAAACGCGCCAATTCGCTGGATTGTGAGTTTATCGCTACCGGGCATTACGCCCAAGTCAAAGACTTAAACGGACGCAAATACATCAGTAAAGGTGCCGACCCCCACAAAGATCAATCTTATGTGCTGTGGGGACTTTCGCAAGAAGCACTGCACCGGACGCAATTCCCCGTGGGCAAATTCACCAAACCTGAAGTGCGCCAAATCGCCTTTGATGCGGGTTATGCGGAATTGTCCAAAAAATCGGAGAGCTACGAGATTTGCTTTGTGCCCGACAACGATTACCGGGGTTTCCTCAAGCGACGCCTGCCGGATCTGGAAGCGCAGGTGAAAGGTGGCAACTTTGTAAATACCAAAGGCGAAGTCATCGGCAAACACGAAGGCTATCCTTTTTATACCATCGGTCAGCGCAAAGGGCTTGGCGTTGCTTTTGGACAGCCCATGTTTGTGACTGAAATTCAACCCGATACGAATACCGTGGTACTTGGCGAACTCGAAGAACTGATTCGCAACAGCATGAGCGTGTATCAGGTCAATTCCATGAAATACGAGCGCATTCCCGACGGCCTCGAAGCTTTGACCAAAGTGCGTTACAAAGATGCGGGTACCATGAGCGAACTGAGCAATGCCCCCGATGGAAAAATAACCGTTCAGTTCCATGCCAATGTTTCTGGCATTGCCCCAGGGCAATCGGCAGTGTTTATGGAAGGCGATGATGTGATCGGCGGCGGAATCATCTACAAGGAAATGCACGCTTTTTAATTCTGCCCTATGCGCTATCTGCTTGTTGCTATTGCTTTGTGGGGGATTTGGGGATGCAAGGAGGAAACTGCGGTGCTGGAAACACCCTTGCGCTACGAGTATTTTCCGCTGGGCATTGGGCAGCAGCGCAATTTTGTGGTGGACAGCATCCTTTTCGACCCGCAAGGAACCCGGGTTTCCATCGACACTACGACTACCTTCGTTCGCGAAGTGATAGTGGACACTTTTCGCAATGCCCGCAAAGACCTCGAATACCGCATTGAGCGATTTGAGCGAAGCAATGCACAGGACAATTGGGTTTTAAAATCCGTGCTGACCGAATCTCGAACATCAACTCAAGCCCAGCGCTTTGAAAACAATTTTCGCTTGGTCAAAATGGTGTTCCCCGTGCAGAGCAAGCAGGAATGGAATCCGCTGTTGTATGTCGATCCATTGACCAAAGTAGACGTTAAAGGAGAGCCACTCGAACTCTTCAAAGGCTGGAAAGCAAGCTTCAAAAACCTGGATCAAAGCTGGAATCAGTACCCCAATACCATCGAAATTCAATTCAGCAATTACGAAAATGCCATCGAATTGCGTCGGGGAACAGAACGTTATGCCGCCAATTTGGGATTGGTGTACCGCGAATTGAGTGTACTGAATACCCAATGCCTGCCCTGTCAGGGACAAGCCTGGGAGAAAAAAGCCCAGTCTGGATTTATTTTAAAAATGCGCAGAATCTAAGGGGCGATAAAAATAAGTGTTCATTTGCCCCACAACTAAGAGAAATATGGACAAATACATCCCCATTGGCCGAGTGAGTAAAACCCACGGCGTAGACGGAGCAGTTAAACTAAAAATCAAGGAACGGTATTGGGATGATTTCGCGGAAGCAAAAATCCTGTTTGTAGAATTGGTGGGAAAAACCGTACCTTACTTTATCGAAGAATTCCGGGGTGGCCACGATCCCATTGTGAAATTTGAAGACCTCAACAGTCGCGAAGCAGCGCAGGCATTGGGAGGCAAAGAATTGTTCATGCGCGAAAGCGATTTGCTCCCCGAGATTAATACCGTTAATGTGGAGCAGTATGAACGTTTTGAAGGCTACCTGTTGGTGGATCAGGAATTGGGCAATCTGGGGATAATCGAAGAAATTGTGGAATCTCCCGGCCAGCACCTGGCCATGCTGGATTACCAGGGGCGAGAAGTTGTGGTGCCACTGAATCCCGTTTTCATCCAATCGGTTGACCACAAAGAAAAAAAAGTGCAAGTAGATCTGCCCGAAGGATTATTGGATTTGTAAAATCGTAGACTTGCCGAAAAAGTCTATTGAGGCTAAGTTCAGACTAACCATACAAGTATGAAAAACATCCACACCCTTTTATTGCTGGTGCTTTTTACCAGCCTGAGCATCGTGACCGGCGCTCAAAATGGCACCCAAAAAATCCAGGTGACCGACCTTGCTCGTCTCCAACAGGTCGTCTGGGTAAGTGCTTCTCCTGATGGATCCAAGGCCATTTATGTGTTGCGCACCATTGAACCCAACGCCGAGAACAAGCTGGAATACGATTACCGCAACCATCTTTACCTCGTTGATCTTCAAGCCAACGCAACTCCCAGAGCGCTGACTCACGGTCTGGAAAGCATTTCCAGCCCTGCGTTTTCACCCGATGGAAAATCAATCGCTTTCGCCCGCAGCGTGAAATCCAAATCTCAAATTTTCATCCTTCCGCTGGACGGAGGTGAAGCCTGGCAATTGACGGATGCACCCAATGGCGCAGGAGAGCCCAAGTTTTCACCCGATGGAAAGAAAATCTTGTTCAGCGTTTCGCTCAATTTCAGCACCCTGCTCAACGATACCATTCTCAATCCGGGTCGGGCAGTACCCGCCTGGTCGATGGAAAAACCAGGATTCCCCAAAAACGAATACCTGAACCGGGATAAAAAGATCAAACCCAACCCCGACGGCAACCTGGAGGAAATCCGCGCTTACCTCGATAAAGATGTAGAAGACCGCAAAGCCAAGGTTTTTAATCGCCTGAATTTTCAGGGTGAAGCCAGCGTTGAACCAGAAATACAGTTCAGCCATTTGTCCATTATCGAGGTCAAAGAAGGGGCGAAAGCGTCCCCGGTCACCAAAGGATTTTGGTCGTACCGCCAAGGTGCCTGGGCGCCAGACGGACAACGGATTTGGGCAGTAACGAGCAAAGACCGCACCCAGCATCCAGACAGGGAGCAAGAATCGGCCATCATCACCATGAACCTGGATGGCAGCGATGAAAAAGTCATCCTGGGTGAAAAAGACAAATCCTTTGGCAATTACGAGTTGTCCAACGATGGCAAGACTTTGGCAGCCATTGTATCTACTCCAAATTTGCTGTCTTTCAGCCAAATTGTGGTGGCCGATGCCAATGGCGCAAACTTGAAAGCGGTGGCCTTTGACCGCAGCTCCAACAGTATGGTCTGGTCTAAAGACGACAAATACCTGTACATCAATGCCCCCTCCAATGGTGGCGTGCCGGTGTACCGCATGGATGCCAAGACCCGCAAAATTGAACAATTGAGCGATTACGAAACCGGGATCAATGCCTTTGACCTGAGCTCTTCCAAAATCGTGTACAGCAGAACCGAAGTCCTGAATCCTTCAGATCTGTATTTTGCGGATCTGAACATGAAGAACCCGGTTCAACTCAGCCGCCACAACGAAGCCTGGTTGAAAGACCGAAAACTCAGCCTGCCTGAAAAGAGAGTGTACACCAACTCCAAAGGACTGAAAGTGGAATACTGGATCATGAAACCGACCTTCATGGAGCCGGGCAAAAAATATCCGCTGGTTTTGCAATTGCATGGTGGTCCTACGGCCATGTGGGGGCCTGGAGAGTTTTCGATGTGGCATGAGTTGCAGTATTTCTGCGCTCAGGGCTATGGTGTGGTTTACCCCAACCAACGTGGATCGGGTGGTTATGGCAAAGATTTTCAGTTTTCCAACTACCGCGATTGGGGGCCTGGCCCACAGGAAGACGCGCTAGCTGCCTGTGCCGACGCGGCCAAATCAGCCTGGGTAGATACCGCCAAACAAGTGATTACGGGTGGCTCCTATGCTGGATACCTCACCGCCTGGATCATTGCGCACGATCATCGTTTCAAAGCTGCTTTTGCCCAACGGGGCGTATACGACCTGACCACCTTTATGGGCGAAGGCAACGCCTGGAGGCTCGTTCCCAACTACTTTGGGTTGCCTTGGGAAGACGAAAAAAAGACCCGCATCGATGCGGAATCACCCTATACTTTTGTAGATAAAATTCGCACCCCATTTTTGATCAAGCACGGAGAAAACGATTTGCGTACCGGCGTCATCCAGTCACAAATGATGTTCCGCAGCTTGAAATACCTTGAAAAAGAGGTGGAATATGTCTTGATGCCCGGCGGCACACACGAATTGAGCCGCTCCGGGAATGTTCGGCAGCGGATTGATCGGATATTGCGGATTTATGAGTTTTTTGGTCGGTATATTCGATAGTTTTCAATATCCAACACTCAATGTCCAATATCCAAAGTGGTAGTGTATCGACGTTTACTAAACTTTTAAAGTTTAGTAAACGTCGATACACGATTATTCGCATAAAAAAATCAATATCAACGCGTCATGAACCGCATGGCGATAGAAAGTGGCCGAAAAGTATAGCGTTTTTTGACGTGGTGGCCGCCACTGCGCAGCAGGATATCGCGCAGGGTCTCCATGGTTTGAATGATGTAGTTGCCCTTGTTGATCATTACACAATCGGCTAGGGCGGCGTGGGCGGCATCGGTAACTTCCGAACGGGTGGCCATGCCGGATTTGTTGAGGTTTTCGAGTACTTGAGTAGCCCAGATTACCGGGACATGCGCAGCTTCGCAAATCCAGAGAATTTCTTCCTGAATTTCGCTCATGCGTTCAAAACCAATCTCTACGGCCAAGTCTCCACGTGCAATCATCACGCCTACATTCTCTCGGCGCATCCCGCAAAACAGCAGATCCGGGAGGTTTTTCACAGCCTCGGGGGTTTCAATTTTGATGACCAGGTCAAGTTTTTGATTTTCACCCAAAGCTTCGTGGAGTTGAATGATGTCTTTGTTATTGCGTACAAAAGAATAACCAACCATATCGGCGTGTTCTTCGATGAAACTCAGGCATTTTTTGTCGTATTCGGTTAATGCAGGAGTTGTCAAAATAGAATCCGGAAAATTGATGCCTTTCTCCGCTTTGATGACTGGTTTCTTTTTGGAAATGCGCAAGACTTGCAATTTAGCCCGGTGGTCTTCAATTTTCTCAACCCGTGCTTCAATCAGGCCATCGTCGAATAGTACACTTTCGCCAGGATTCAATTGCTCTACGATACCGATCAGCGTGCAACCTACCGTAGCTTTATCCGTGTCAAGGTGTTTCTGATCGACGAGGTAAATGTGCTTGCCTACTTCGATGTTCAACTTGTCTTGCTTGTGAAACACGGTACGAATTTTGGGTCCAGCCAAATCCATGTAAATTTTACATTTCAAGCCCGTAATCGTTGCTGCGCGCTTAACGTGTTGAATCATGCGAGACCAGACCGATTCATCGTCGTGGGCACAATTGATGCGGGCAATGTTCATCCCGGATTGCAGCAGATTCTTTACTTTTTCAAAATCATCGGCCAGGCTGGCATCAAAGGTTACCATGATGTAGGGTACCAACTCCTGTTGTTTTTGGCCAAAAAGCGCAGTTGATTTTTGTGTCATAGACTCCTTACTGGTTGTATAGGTAAAGACCTCATCAGACAAGGTTTTATCTAATCCCATCCGCTGCTGGATGGCCAAGACCTGCCCACGAATGTGGCTTTCAGCACTGGTCATGGAAGACAAACCCACTTCGTGCAAAGAATCCTGCAACTCTCGAATGTCCAAACTGCGCAATGCGAGGTAATGCAGCAGGTTGACTGCATTTTTATGCTGAGAAGGATGTACTTGTTCGAGTAAGTAGTCAAAATCTTGCTCAGACCGGAGCATGAATGCATCAATTTTTTCAAGCTCAGTTGCCAGTTTATTCAACTCATCACTCATCATGGCTGTAATTTCGGACAAGGTGGGGATATGCAAATGGAAAGGCAATGACTTTTGCTGGGAAAGTCGTGATGTTAATCAAATTCTCGTTCAATATCCAATAGCCAAAAATCTCTGTTCAATGTCCAATATCCAATAATCTCTGTTCAATGTCCAATAGCCAATAATCAATATCCAATGTCCAAATGGGGTAGTGCGGTATTAGGGTTTTGAGAGGGGGATTGTACGGATAATCAGCAGGAGGTAAAAATCACCAGCACAATCTTCTTGTCAAAACACAAACACGGCACTACCCATTTGGACATTGGACATTGATTATTGGATATTGGATATTGAAATCAATACCGTTCCACCCGATGCTCAAATTTCGCCCGAATAACATCCTGCACCTGTCGATCTTCGATTTTGCTTTCCAGCCAGGAAATGATGTCCAGATACATAAATGGGCGGCGTTCGAAGGGATCGTGTTCGAGTTTAAGTAGTTTTTCGCGCAGCGAAATGAATTCGTGTCGCAATTCTTGTTCGCGCATGCGTGGAATGCGGCGAAGAAAGCGGAATACCTCGC
>NZ_JBBAKG010000064.1:24855-35049 GCF_040403615.1 Haliscomenobacter sp.
CGCAATTCTTGTTCGCGCATGCGTGGAATGCGGCGAAGAAAGCGGAATACCTCGCGGTGTACCGCGCCGATGTCTTCCATTTTGGACAAAAAGCGGTAAACAGATTTTACTTGGTATTCCACCAATTGGGCATTGCCCATTTCGAAGTGGGCGATCAGGTTGAGAATGCGGGCAAACACTTGGATGTCGCCTCGATAATCGGGATTCTTTTGGTTGATGATCAAGTTGAGGTAGGTGATGGCGTTGTCGTTGTCGCCACTGCCAAAATAAAGGCAAGCGATGCGGTAGTAGAACACCAAAATGCGGTGATGATCCCAGTTGTATCGCTCGTTTTCAATGATTTCCATCAATTCAGGGATCAGGGTGATGCCTTCGGTGAAAGTCCCTTCGATGAAATGCTTTTGGATGGAGTGGATGTATTTGAACAAAGAGAACAGCCCTTCAATGTTGTTGTCGTCGGCCATGTCAAATCGCTCTGGAAAGCTCATTAAATCATTAAAAACTTCGGCATAGCGTTTGTAATGCAACATGTTGTACAGGGTGCTCAGCAGGTTGTGCAAGCCTTTGAGGTATAGTGGAGTATGCAACTCCAGCATCTCATGGTTTTGGTTGAACAAATCTACCCAGCGCTGGGCATACCGGTAGCAAGACGTAAACTCCTGGTTCATATGATAATACCACATGTGGGCCTGGTTGTAGTACACCTTCCCCATGAAATCCAGGTTTTTGTATTCCGTTTTGGGCAGGCGGGAATAAAAAAACTCTTTTACATCCTGGGCATCTTTTTCGTTGCGGACGTAGCCTACTTTGAGGTACAGGCCATACAACTGCAAAGCCAGGTTTGAAAAAGCATGCGTATTTTCAATGATATGCGTCAATTCCAGGGTTTCGGCAGCCAGCATGTCTGCCCGCCCCTCGATGCTGCGGGTGATGTATTGTCCTTCGATGTGCTTTTCAAATTCCAGAATTTCCAGGGCCAGTGCATGGTAATTGCCAGTTCTGGCCCTTCCTTTTGCTTTCTCCAGCATATCCAGCGCCTGCCGATAAAGGCCTTTGTTGTACAATACCCGCGCGTAATCCACCATCTCGCGGATTTGGATGTCATTGGCATTTTTGGTACTCAAAAGCCGCAAACTGGTAAGGAGTTGCTTGTACAAATGTGCTTTGAGATTGGAGAGCTGACTCTTTTTGACTTCGGGTATTTTTTTCAAAATTACGTCTTCCTCATACTCTCCTCTTTTTTCCAAAAAATCGAAAAGTTGCAGAAACAGAATGTCTTCTGAAGACTGGTTGCGCTTCACAAACAAGCGAAAATGCCTCTTTTCGGCCCTGGTAAGTGAACGGATGAGCGCTACAAGGTCATCTGTTTTTTGTTTAGGCATTGTAGATTCGATTTTATTAATCGATTAAGAGTCAACAACTTTTGGAACATCGTGCTGTTTACCGACTTGTACTAATTTTTGATTTTGATTTTAAGCCGCTTGACCAACAAAATATCTTTGAAGTCAGCAAACATACAAAATCCGCACCAATGAGTAGCAACAGGATTTACATATTTGACACCACCTTAAGAGATGGGGAACAAGTTCCGGGGTGCAAATTGAATACCGACCAGAAAATCGAGTTGGCTTTGGCCCTAGAAAAACTGGGCGTTGATGTGATCGAGGCAGGGTTTCCTATTTCCAGTCCAGGTGATTTTGCATCGGTGGAAGCCGTGTGCAAAGCAGTGAAAGATCCCATTGTGTGTGGTCTTTCCCGTTCGGTGGAAAAGGACATCAAAACCGCAGCAGAGGCCTTGAAATATGCCAAACGCCCCCGCATTCACACAGGAATAGGAACTTCTGATTCGCACATCCTGCACAAGTTTAAAGCTACTCGCGAAGAAATCATCGAACGTGCAGTAGCTGCCGTAAAGTACGCTAAATCCTTTGTGGAGGATGTAGAATTTTATGCAGAAGACGCAGGCCGTACCGACAACGAGTACCTCGCCAGAGTAATTGAAGCCGTAGTAGCCGCGGGAGCCACTGTGCTAAACATTCCCGACACTACCGGGTATTGCTTGCCAGAGGAATACGGCCTGAAAATCAAGTACCTCTACGAAAATGTGAAGGGTATTCACAACTGTGTGCTTTCCACCCATTGCCACAACGACCTTGGTCTGGCAACCGCCAATTCCATCGCCGGAGTTCAAAACGGTGCACGCCAAATCGAGTGTACCATCAACGGGATTGGAGAACGCGCCGGCAACACCTCTCTGGAGGAAGTGGTGATGATCATGCGCCAACACCCTTATTTAGGCTTCACCACGGGCATCAATTCCAAGTTATTGAATCCAACCAGCCAATTGGTGAGCGATCGCATGGGAATGCCTGTACAGCCCAACAAGGCCATCGTAGGTGCCAACGCATTTGCCCACTCTTCTGGGATCCACCAGGATGGGGTAATCAAGCAACGGGAAACCTACGAAATCATCGATCCATTGGAAGTTGGTGTCGATCAGTCCAAGATTATACTGACCGCCCGCAGTGGTCGCGCCGCCCTGGCTTTCCGCGCCAAAGAGATCGGCCACAACCTGACCAAAGATGAACTCGACCTTACTTATGTGAAGTTTTTGGAGTGGGCTGACCGCAAAAAAGAAATCGACGATACCGATTTGGAAGGCATTATTGTCGAGGCCAGATAAGCCTTAACCGTAATTTGACCAAATATTACCAAAATTTTACTTTGCTTTAAGCCACTAATCAATTGTATAGTACGTTATTTAGAAGATGAAAAGGTTTCCTATTTTGGCTTTGCCAAAGGAAACCTTTTCCTGTTTTTTGTCGTCTAACTTGACTAAACCAAAACTCAGTCCTTACGATAACAAATTATATTGATCCCATGGAAAAGAAAATTGCTATTCTCCCCGGTGACGGCGTTGGCCCGGAGGTAGTTGAACAAGGTGTAAAAGTATTAGAAGCCATTGCCGACCGATTTCACCATCAATTCACTTTGCATTATTTGGACATTGGTGCAAGTGCCATTGAAAAAGGAGGGCTTCCTTTGCCCGCCAAAACACTGGAAGTTTGCCAACGCTGCGATGCCATCCTTTTTGGTGCAGTAGGCGACCCCAAATACGATCACCGCACGCCTGGAGCAGATCGACCGGAACAGGGCATTTTGCAGTTGCGCAAAAAAATGGGGCTTTTCTCCAGTATTCGCCCGGTGCGTGCAATTCCCTCTTTGTTGCACCTTTCTCCATTGAAGAAAGAAAAAATTAAGAATGTAGATTTCATCATTTACCGGGAATTAACCGGTGGCGTATACTATGGCGAAAAAGGCCGCAACGCCGATGGCAGTGCGTATGACGTGACCATTTATCACCCCCGTGAAATCGAACGCATAGCCCGAATCGCTTTTAAGCAAGCGGCAAAACGCAAGGGGAAACTGACCCTGGTAGATAAAGCCAATGTATTGGAAACCTCGCGGCTTTGGCGGGAAATTGTGTGCAAAATGGCGACTTTGTTTCCAACTGTGAAAGTTGATTTTTTGCACATCGATCATGCCGCCATGCAAATGGTGTTGGATCCGCAGGAATTCGACATAATTCTTACTGACAATTTATTTGGAGATATACTTTCGGATGAAGCGGGCGCTATATCCGGTTCGGTTGGTTTGTTGCCCTCGGTTTCGTTAGGTGATGGTACCCCCTTGTTTGAACCCATCCATAGCTCTTACCCACAGGCAATTGGCGAAGATGTTGCCAATCCTATCGCCACAATTTTATCGGTTGCGATGATGATGGACCATTTTCAGTTGTACGAAGAGGCTTCGGTGATTCGCTACAAAGTACGTCATGTACTGGAAAAAGGCATCGGAACAGCAGAATTGCACCTGGATACAGAATACTCCTGCTCTCAAATGGGCGACTTGATTGCTCACCTCATTACCGATCACTATGAGATGCACCAAAGCATCAGTGTGATGGGAGAACGGGTAGCAACCATAATTTGAGCATTAGGTTGAAGTTGGTTTGGCATTTTACGCGCATTTCAATCAGTAAAATACCAAACCAGCTTAAATCAAATCTGATTCTTCCTCTCTTACCTCATTCGCTCGGCTGACATAAAAATAAAAAAAGACCAAGCCAATGCCGACAAAAAGCAGCACACCAGCAGGATAAGCTACATCATCGTCCATGCCGATGGCATCAAAAAAGCCGCCAAAAAGCAGGCCCAATCCGGCCATAAAGGCTACAATTCCGTGTTTGAGCGAACGCAATTTGTTCACCGTATTGCGGCGAAAAATACTGGCATCCCGGCCAGATTCAATCAGCGCCAAACGCACCTTGGTGCGGTGACTGAAGAAAAAATAGAAAAAAACAATGGCAGCAATGAACGGCCATACTACCGCATTGATGGCTACCGCTACTTCTGGTCCGTGCATGTTTTTGTATTTTTGAAACGAAACAATGTTGGTATCATTTGATGGTTTGACGAGATGGGGTCAGATCTGGTTACAAATAAATGCGATTTTTTTCGAGCTTTGTGGCTCAAAAAATCACCATGCGCATCATTGGCAATATTGAGCACCCGATTCTGAAAATTTCGGTTTTCAAGATGGACAACAAAATTTCGGTCAAATTTGAATCGGGACTGTACGAACAGATTTATAAATTCCGCAGCGGAGAAGGCGTCGACACCCTCGAAGATGTGGAGAAGATCGTTGATCCAACTTTTCAAGCTCAAGTGTTGGAACATTTAAACCTGATGCACCAAATGCGCAATCAGGCCATCAGTCGAAACATTGTTGTGGAGGAAGAAGATGAATTTGAGCGGATTATTTAGTGCTACTTGGCGGAAGGCCGAGAAAATTCATTTTTTGGTACTATTAGATAGCTTCCAAGCTCAGCGCGGGTACTCCAACAAAAAATTCTTGATGTAGCCCTGTACAACTGCAAGCCCCATGTTGAAATCCTTATTGTTGTTGATCACCAGATCGGCATGCTCGATGTGGGGGGCAACATATTTTTCAAAAGTAGGCGTCACGTGATGCTCGTAACGGTACAACACAACGTCGATGGGATAATTGCGCTCCACTTGGTCGCGCCGAATGCGGCGAATCACCTTGAGGTTTTCCTTGGCATGAAGGAAAATGCGCAAGTCCAACAAGGCACTGATTTTTTTGTAGTGAAAAACAAACAGACCTTCCACAATAATCACCGGAGCAGGATTAAAGACCAACAGTTTGGGATCTCCGACTTCGTTATTGAAGGTGTATTCCTTGCGGGTGACCACTTGGCCTGCCATCAGTTTTTCCACATCCAGTAGAAAAGATTTCTTGTCGATGGAACCAGGCAGGTCAAAATTGTATACGCCCTGCTCGTCTTTTTTCTGATCCGCCCGGGGTTTGTAATAATCGTCCTGGGAAAGCACACAAACATCTGCATCCGTAAAAGGCTCCCGCAACAATTTGATAAACGTCGTCTTTCCAGAGCCGCTACCTCCGGTAATCCCAATAACCAATGGTGAATTCATCTTTTTGACTTGAATTAGTGTTTGGCATTCACCAAACCGACCAATTCGAGCATGGTTTCAGAAGGATAGGTGTTTGCTACAATGGTGATGGGTTTGCTTTGAGGGCCAGCTTTGCCCATGCTGTCAAATTTGACTACAATCTTGCCTTTGCTGCCAGGCTTGATGGCTTCTTTGGGCCATTCCGGCACCGTACAACCACAGGTAGAGTGTGCATTGGTGATCACCAGCGGCACTTTGCCGGTATTGGTGAATTCGTATTCGTGGGTGATTTTTTGTCCTTCTTCTATTGCTCCAAAATCAAAGGAGTGGATCTTGAAATCCAATTTTGCCACATTGACTGTGTCAACGTATTTGGGCTCAGCCGTAACGGGATTGCGAATGATGTCGGAATTAAAAACCAATTCCGGGTCGGTAATTTCTTCAACGGCCCGTTGATCTTGTTGGGTTGTATTTTGGCAGGCGGCCAGAAAAAACAGAAAAATGAACAAAGAATTGTAGCGCATGGAACCGATTTTTTAGAACTTCACGTGGCGAAAATAAAAAAGCTTCTGGTGAAGCTGCGATTTATTTTTGATCTTTGATTCAAGTTTTTCGAGATGAATGTATATCTGGTGGGTTTTATGGGTTCCGGCAAATCGTACACTGGTCAGCAAGTGGCTACTGCTTTGAATCTGCCATTTGTGGATCTGGATGCTCGTTTGGAAACCCAGGAAGGGCGCAGCATTGGCCAAATTTTTGAAACCGATGGGGAAGCCCACTTTCGTCAATTGGAAGCAAAGATTCTCCGCGATACGGTCAATGACCATTCTACCATCATTTCCTGTGGTGGAGGCGCGCCCTGTTTTCACCAAAACATGGATTGGATCAACGAACATGGACTGAGCATTTATTTACAGGCCAGTGTGGAACTTTTGGCCAAACGGCTGAAAAAAGGACAAGCCCAACGCCCTTTGGTACGCGACCTCAACGATACCCAATTGGAGGCTTTTATTGCAGATCGGTTGAGTGTTCGAGAAT
The DNA here is from genome assembly GCF_040403615.1 of Haliscomenobacter sp. Taxonomy (NCBI): domain Bacteria; kingdom Pseudomonadati; phylum Bacteroidota; class Saprospiria; order Saprospirales; family Haliscomenobacteraceae; genus Haliscomenobacter; species Haliscomenobacter sp. Next base: position 31,389 of record NZ_JBBAKG010000064.1, read on the forward strand.
CCTTTTACAACCAGTCGAAATTGATTGTTTCACAAATTGGAAATGAATCATTGGTACCCCAATTGGTAGCATTGTATCAGACGTTCCAATCTGCTTCATCCAAATGAAACCAACATTTGCCATTACAACCAAACAAACTTTGATAGAGGTTATGATTTGTGCTTGTCTGCAATCTTTTGCAACTCGGCATCAATAAAGGCTTTGCTCATCCACTTGCCGCGCAGCATCACCCCAAGTTGTTTCCAGGTATTGTTGATGTCCTCCAAGGGGTTGCCTTCCAGAAGGATAAAATCAGCGGAAGCTCCAGGTTGGATGGTACCAAATTGTCCACTTTGTCCAAAATAGCGCGCAGGGTTGGCCGTTCCGCTGTGCAGAATGGTATACGGCGTAAGTCCGGCTTCAAGGAGACTGGCCATCTCGTGGTGCAATGAAAATCCGGGAACATTGAACACCTGTGGTGCATCCGAACCCAACAGCAAATCTAAGCCAGCACTGTGCATGCTGCGCAGCATTTTTTGACGCAGGGCGATAAATTTTTTCCATTGGGCTTCGCTAAAGCCTGCACCAGTCAGGCTTTGTTTGCTTTGTCGCCATTGGTATAGGGTTTTGGAGGGCATGTATTGCATCTCCCGCTGATTGGCCAATAGATTGGCATCAACTGGTGAAAACCAGCGGGTAAACAAGCTTTGGGTAGGCACTACCCAAACCCCTTGCTTTTTGGTTTCGGCAACCAAAGCGCCCAATTGTTTATCGTCGGCCAGATCAACATAATTGAAGCCAAAAAAGCCTCCTTCGGGGTTTGCCTTCAGGGTTTCGGCAGGAACCAGGCCTTCCAGGTAGCCATCCAAATGGTCGACAGAAGCATAGCGAAAGGCCAGGGCATGGCGAATGCCCACCTCAACTGGAACGTGGCCAGCAAAAGGCAATTTCAAGGATTGCGCAGTGGTTGCCAAGGCATCAAATACATCACGCTTTACACCAGGGTGGATTTTCAGGAAATCGTATCCGTCTTTCTTGTATTGCGCGGCTTTTTGACGACCTTCTTCAGGTGTTTTGACCGAGTTGCCATTGATGGAAGGGCTGGAGGTAAAAATGCGTGGCCCGAGGACAGTACCTGCCATCACCTCTTTGCGCAATCCCAAATGGTACGGATCACCCAACATGCCACGGATGGTGGTTACGCCATTGGCCAGGTACAAGAAAAGCACATTGCGTACTTCGGCGTCGTTGCCATCAATGGGCGTTGGGATATGGGCGTGCATTTCGGCCAAGCCAGGCATCAAAAATTTGCCAGTGCCGTCAATGGTTTCTACTTTTTTGCTGTATTTGAGGGCATCGGCAGGCCCCATTTTGTACACTTTGCCATCTTTCACCAGCACCGTATAATCTTTCAACACCGTTTCACTGGTCATCGGAATGACGTTGACATGGGTGAAGGCCGTGATGGTGGATTGGGCTGAAAGTTGGACTAACGAACCTGAAAGAAAGAATATGGAAACCAAAAATGATCGCATGACTGTAATGGTTTTTTTCGCTTGAATGATTCAAATGCCGTTGGTAAGACATAAGTGCATGGCACAAAATAGGATACAAAAGATTAGTTGTTTTACATCTACTATTTGCCATTTACTTATCTTCATAATGGCCATAACATCGAGCAACGTGTATAAATTCTTCATCTTTTTGGTAGACCAATCGGTGTTTTTGGTTTATCCTACGAGACCACCAGCCAGATAGATTGCCTTTCAGTCGCTCTGGTTTTCCGGTGTCTCTATCCATGAAAATATCATGCAACAACTCAAGGATTTTACCACCGAGTTTGGTGTCTTCATCAAGTATTTGTTCTATGTGTCGTCTGGATGTTTTGGTAAATGATATATTCATCCTACAAGTGCTACTTTTTGGCCTTCTCCATTGAGTTTGTACCCTCTTGAAAAATCAATGTGATAAATGTCCGCAAGTACCAACATTCGATCATATTTTAGACTACTAGATGGCTCCCAGATATCAAAAAAAATCAAAAAAGCACCGTAGCTTTCCATGGTTTGATCTATGAACCCAATAAGTTGATTGATCTTTTTTTTGCTAATTGTCAATGATTTATTAATTACTAGATTGGCTACTATCATCATAAATTGAACATCGCAGACTCTAAATCTGAAAGCCTCCATTGCCATATCGTCAAATTTAGGTCGAGGTGCTACATAAATTATTTCATTAAGATCTTTGCCCAGGAATTCCTGCTTTATTTTTTCAATGGATTCAGCCATTGTTGTAATCTGGAAGTCAAACCATGTTATCACTTTTTCTGCCAGTGCTTTAAATTCTGTATTGTTTTCAAGTGATTTTATGATCCGACTTATTTGGTTGAAAAGTTCATCAGGTTTCATTATTGGCGCATTGTCACCTTCTGTACTTAAATTATTGAGGAACAACCGAGATGCTTTGGCTGCTTCATCAATATCAAAGAGATTCACGTTTTTAGTCAAAATATCGATCAATGCATTATTGTAAAGGTTGTTTGGCGTATCATCTCCAGCTCTATACACTACCCTTAGCATCATTTCATTTATTACCTTAGCTGTCATTTCACTCATGTATTGTGTCTTTTGATCCCATAAGTTAAAAAATGCGGAGATGGAGGGATTCGAACCCCCGGTACCCTCGCGAGTACACTTGATTTCGAGTCAAGCCCGATCAACCGCTCTGGCACATCTCCTGTGTGGAAAACAAAAATAACAAAAGGGGCTCGGTTTTACGCATTGCAATGAATAAAAAACAATCCGATAAGGATTTTTGATTTAAAAATGTTCCACCATAAAACAGATTATCCTATATTTCCTTAAAAAATTAGAGATACTATGCCCGTTGTTGAAAAGTCCCCCAATCGTTCCCTGGTTTTTTGGCTCAGTCTTTTACTGGCTTTGATCATTCTCTTCTTGAGTTTTCCAAACCAAGGCCAATGGTTCATCACTCGTTATTTGGTGAATTCAGCGCTCGGATACGAGCAATACATCAAAAATCATCCCAAAAGTCCATACCGGGAAAAAGCTTCCTGGCGCTTGGCTCAAACCAAAAAAGATCCTGCACTCTACTTGGATTTTGCTGCTGATTTTCCCAAAAATTCCAAACGAGAAGAAGCCATGTGGACTGCAGCCCGGCTACTGCACACTCCTGCCGGGTATTGGGAGTACTTCAAAAACTACCCGGAAGCAAAATATGCCCGAGACCGGGGCTACAAAGTCAACCAATTGCGGGTTTCGGCCCTGGTATACCGCGACCGCCAAAAACGCGCCGCAAGCTTAGCTTATTCCAAGGTTTCGGACAAGGATGGAAACTCCTACCGCTGCATCCAATTGGGCAAACTAACCTGGCTGGCCGACAACCTCAATTTGCACCTCAAGGGTACTTCTGCCTGTTTTCAAAACCAAGATGCATATTGCGCCCGTTTTGGCAAATTGTATTACTTCACTGGCGCACAAGATGCATGTCAGCGTTTAGGGCCAGGCTGGAGGCTTCCCACTGAGGCAGAATGGGTGGAGCTTTTCCGCATGTACGATCCGATCAGCGATTTAAAAAAAGGAAGTGCCAAGGTGTTTCGGGCGCTTTTGAGGGATGGAGACAGTGGTTTTGAGGTTCGTGGCGGCGGATATTTTACACC
>NZ_JBBAKG010000065.1:0-34228 GCF_040403615.1 Haliscomenobacter sp.
GGTACTTTCACTTTCAATTGGTTGTTGCTCAAAGTTGCACCGTTGAAGGCTGCAGGTTTGATTTTTTCAGGTGCTTCAAAAGAATTGTAATCTTGTAAGGTTGCAGCGGTCAGAATCCGGCCATTGACACTGGCATATTTTGCCCCACGCAGATCAATGGTGATTTCTTGGGCATCGCGGGCGTGGATGTTGGTCAATGAAATGTGGGTGACGCCCTCCTTGTTCCGGGAAGCAGAGCAAGACACGGCAGGCAACTGCTTATTGTCCAGTTTGTATTGGTTGGTCTGGATGCTGAGGGGCAACATGGTGGCGTCCTGGTGCACATTGTACATCTCCATGACGTGGTAAGTTGGGGTCAACAGCATTTTTTCATCCTTGGTGAGGATAACCGCTTGCAATACATTCACGATTTGGGCCAGGTTGGCCATTTTCACGCGATCGCAGTGGTTTTGAAAAATATTCAGGGTCATGCCTGCCAGCATCGCATCGCGCATGGTATTTTGCTGGTACAAAAACGCGCCATTGGTGCCGGGTTCTACGTCGTACCAGCCGCCCCATTCATCCACGATCAAATCTACGCGTTTGTTGGGATCATACTTGTCCATGATGTTGCTGTGCCGGGTAACCAGCTCTTCCATTTGGTAGGCACGCTGCATGGTGGTAAAGTACTGGTCTTCCGAAAAAGTAGTAGATGGCCCCTTTTTATTCCAGTCAATGACGGAATAATGGTGCAGGGCAACCGCGCTGAGCATATTGTGTGGAATGTCCCGCATCAACACTTCCGTCCAGTTGTAATCCCCATCGCTGGCACCAGAGGCAATCTTGTAAATGCGCTCATTCCCCGAGGAGGAGTTCATGAAAGTAGCGTATTGGCGGTAAATGTTGGCGTAGTATTCCGGCTTCATGTTGCCTCCGCAGCCCCAGGCTTCGTTGCCCAGGCCCCAGAAACGGACTTTCCAGGGTTTTTCGCGGCCATTTTCTTTGCGGAGCTTGGACATGGGGCTGATTCCGTCAAAGTTAGTGTACTGCACCCAATCGGACAATTCCTGCACCGTTCCACTGCCTACATTTCCAGACAGGTAGGGTTCGGTACCCAATTTTTCACACAAATTCAAAAAATCGTGGGTACCAAAACTGTTGTTTTCGGTTACATTTCCCCACCAGGTGTTGACAATGGTGGGGCGGTTGGCTTGGGGGCCAATTCCATCTTTCCAGTGGTAAGTATCGGCAAAGCAACCACCTGGCCAGCGCAGATTGGGAATTTTGAGTTTGATCAAGGCGTCGATCACGTCTTTGCGCACGCCGTCTACGGTAGGAATTTTGGGGTTGTTTTCGCCCACGTAAATCCCGTCGTAGATGCACCTGCCCAGGTGCTCGGAGAAGTGGCCGTAAATGTGCTTGCTAATGGTGTGCTTCCCGAGGTCGGCATTGAGTACGACCTGGTTTTGGGCGTACAAATTGATGCTGAGCCAGGCAAGCAGTAGGGTCAAATAAAGGTTTTTCATTGGTTTATGTTTACGACTGAATAATTGTAAACATAACATTTAAAGGCAAATCCCGCAAATTTATTTTGCACTATTGCTCAATTGCCCCATCAAATTTGCAAATTCACCTGCCAGGTGCCGACGCGTAAATTGCTGAATGCCTTCGGCGCTTCCATTCAAATTACCAGCTTGATAAGCGGCAAAAAAGGAAAGGATGGTCGCTTTTAGCCCTTCCACATCCTCATAATTGTGCAACGCGCCGCCCTTGGTCAGTCCGATGACTTTGGCCGAATCACTATCCGCGTGGCCAATGGCCAGCAGTGGTCGGCCTGATCCCAGGTATTCATACAGTTTGCCAGGTATGATGGTACGGGCATTGGGTGTGTTGTTGATCAACAGCAATAAGACCTGAGATTGTTGCAGATATTGTACCGCGGCATCGTGCGGCACAAAATCGATGAATTCCGTGTATTGCTCCAGTCCGTATTTGGTGACCGATTCGCGTACCGAAAAATCGGTGGGCCCCACCAGGCGAATTTTCAGTTTCTGTTGCAAAGCGCTTGACGCTGCCAGTGCGGCTTGTACCGCGTGCCAGAATACGTCCGGGTTGCGGTCTTTGTTCATGGAGCCGATGTGGGCAATCGAAAAATCGGTATCTAAAGTGGCCACTGCCGAATGGGCAAAATCAGCGTCGTCAAAGCCATTTGGAATCACCTCGATGTCGGAGCGCCCGCAGAGTTCGACAAACTCGTCACGGGAGCGCCAGGAAGCTGCCACAATGCGCGAAGCGTTGCGCAGTACTTTTTGCTCCAGTTTTTTGTGGCGCGCATCTGCCCAGGAAGTGAGTTGCAGGTCTTTGTAAAAATCGATATTGGTCCAGGGATCCCGAAAATCGGCAATCCAGGGAATGCCAGTAGCCTGGTGTACGCCCTCAGCGATGAGGTGCATGCTGTGCGGCGGGCCGGTAGACACGATGGCATCTACGGGGTTGTCTTGCAAGTACTTGCTCAGGTATTTGATCGAAGGCTTGATCCAGAACATCCGGGCATCGGGAATGAAAAAGTTGCCCCGGATGAAGACCGATATTTTTTGAGCCAGGGACTCTTTTTTGCCCTCATTGATGAAGCCAGAGTAGATTTTATCTTCTTTTTTGCGCCCTAAAAACTGCTTGTAAATTTGGTAGGGTTCCCAAATTGGTGTTTTAACCACCTGTAAATCAGGGGCTACTTCTTTGGCGAGGCTTTCGTCAAAAGCGGCGGTTTCACCATTGGATGGGGTATAAATGACTGGTTCCCAGCCAAATTGCCGAATGTATTTGGTCATTTTGACCCAACGCATTACCCCGCCACCACCTGCGGGCGGCCAGTAATAAGTGATAAGTAGGAATTTCTTCATAGACAGTTGTATGGGGCGGCAAGTTAGGTGATTTAGTTGAAAAGTTTGCCTCGACTCCGCTCGGTGCTTCGGCTACGCGACTCTGCTCGGTGCTTCGGCTACGCTCAGCAACCGAGCAGAGTCGCGTAGCCGAAGCACCGAGCGCAACCTAAAAGCACCGCTTACAGCCCAAACCTCTCCATACGGTAAGCGAGAATACACATTTGCGAAATACACTTAATTTAAATTTGCATGCAATTGGATAAGGTGTATTATTACACTGCGAATAATGCCATATCATCCCATGAAAACGAAGACGACCTTTTTTTCTTTTTTGTCTGTTTTGTATTTTTTTGTTCAAACAGGTACAGCTCCCGAGAACCCACACACTGAAAACACTAACACATGTGCTTGTGAAATTTATGTTCCAACTGCTTTCAGCCCTAATGGAGACACGCAGAACGACATTTTCAAAGCAATTCCGGGAACCTCCTGTTCCCTAACTCAATTTAATCTGAAGGTTTTTGACCGTTTCGGTGCGTTGGTCTTTGAAAGTACATCTGCCGATCAAGGGTGGGATGGGACGTTCAAAGGCCAAAGCGCGCCCCAAGCTACTTACTTGTACGTTTTGCAGTACGAAGTTAGCGATGAAACCAAAAAGATCCCCAAAGTCGATTCAGGTACTTTGGTTTTGATCCGTTGATCTATTTTTTCTTCCTTATTGTTTTTTGGATGGCATCAGCCAAACGCTGGATGTGCTGCTCCATGGTGTAATGGGCTTCTACTCTGTCGTGTCCTTTTTTGCCCATTTCAGCAGCTAAAGTCGAGTCTTTGGCTAAAATAAGCATGGCCGCTGCCATGCCTTCCCAATTGCCTTCATCTACCAAAAAACCGGTTTCGTCTTCGAGCACTACATCTTTGATGCCGGCATGGCGGGTAGAAATGACGGGGAGGCCGGAGCGCATGGCTTCGAGGATGGCTACTGGAGTACCTTCTGAATCCCCATCTGTTGCCCGCACTGAATGTTGAACAAAAGCACGAACCTGATGGTGAGCAGCAGCAATTTGTTCTGGAGTGCAAGGCCCCGCAAAATCAATATGTTCATAAACTCCCAATTCCTTAGCCAGTTGTTTGCTTTCTTCCCAAAGCTCTCCGTCTCCGAGCATCAGCATTTGAGCGTGAGGAATTTTTTCTACAACCTTTGCAAAAGCACGAATGGTATGGTGTGGCGCTTTTTTTGCAGTAAACCGCCCTACGGTTAAAAAAAGAGGCGGATTCAAGGAAATGTCTTTGAAGCTAAAATAATTGGGATTGGGGCCATAAGGGTTAAGAACCAGTTGGTCTTCTTTTGCGCCAAGGTTTATCAATTGTTGCTGCATATCTGTTGAAACAGGCAATATCGTTTCAGCGAAAGCAAACATCTTACGGTATTTCAGCCCAAATCGTTGCAAGGTTTTGTAATGGTATGCATCCCGACCGTGGTAGTGCACCAACAAAGGAATTTGTGTTTCAGCACAGGCATCCATCAGATAGGTTCCTGTAGGGCCATATTCGGCAAGCACGGCTGCTATTTGGTGATCTTTAAAATATTTCACCATTGCTTTTTTGCGCAGGGTATAGCCCCAACCTGTTTCGCCCAATAGATTGTCAATGCCCGTTTCAAGATAGTTGAACCACTTCTGGTCACTCGAAAGCGGTTTACCTGCTCCGTCGTAAATGGGATGGTAGCCCATTTTGGGCAAGCCATAAAAGTGGTGAACGTGGAAGGGTAAGCGTTCCAGATGAGCCTTTAAAAAGGTTTCGGAATAGGTAGGCTGCAACGGGGTAACAATGGCAATATTAGGCTTCATGTAGTGTTAGATAAGGGTACAAAAGTAAGAATAATCCGTATTTTGCCCCTTCTTTAATCTACACCATATGCAACAAGTGGAAATCTGGCAACCTTCAAAATTCATTCCTGGAAAAAAACCAGGACAATGGAATCCCAATGCTGGCCATGTTTACCCTGGCTCGTTGTTTATCTTATCGGTATACATCGATCTATATGTTGAAACCATCCGACAATATGCTCAGGGAAAGTTGCTGGATTTAGGGGCTGGAATGGTTCCTTTTTATGGTGTATACAAAGATAAGGTGAATGAAAACGTTTGCATCGATTGGGGTAATTCCCTGCACACCAACCCTCACCTGGATGTGGTTTCCGATTTAAACCTGCCCTTTCCTTTGGCTGACAATACATTTGACAGCATCCTTTGCACCGACGTATTGGAACATATCGCCGACCCTTTTGCTTTTATGCAGGAAACAGCCCGCGTGCTCAAACCGGGTGGAAACCTCATGTTAATGGTGCCGTTTTTCTACTGGCTACACGAAACGCCACACGATTACTACCGGTATACCGAGTTTGCGCTAAGGAAAATGTGTGCAGACAATCATTTGGAAGTGGTGGAGCTGAAGGCTTATGGGGGGTACCTTGATGTATTATTTGATCTGATCAACAAAGGCTTAGGGAAAAGCAAAGCATTTTCCAAAGGATTTGCAGTTTTTGCCAATCTGGTCACCAATTCAAGAATGGGTAGAAAGTTGCGTCAAAAAACCAACGCAAGATTTCCGCTTGGGTATGTACTAGTAGCCCAAAAAAAGTAAAGTACATTTTCATACCCTTTTCTCCATTTTGGGGTTCTTCCCCAATTTGCCTGAAATTCCATCTTTCACAGCCAGTAAAATGATTGAATACGCATGAAGCTTTTGTGAAACCAAAGCCATCACGAATAAAAAACCAAGATAAATAAATCCATTGAGGAAGAACAAAACAGGGTTGGGGCTCAGGTTTTGCCACAAAAACCAGGTCAAATTACGAGTGCTGTAATAAGCCTTAAATCCGCCTTCTTCTAACAAAGGAACCGACCATTTCTTATTCAATGCATTGACGTCGCTCCACCACGAGGTTTCTAAATCACACAATTTGCTGGCAGTAATCATCAAAATTTCACCGCCTTGCTGGATGATGCGATAGGTGTATTCGGTGTCATCGGCGTAGAGGTACAGTTGTTCATTCGGAAACCCAATGTGTTCAATAGTCCCCTTTGGTAAAAATAAGCCGCCATAAGGTGCTTGCTGAATCTTGACCTGAGGTAAAAGAGCTGTTGATTGGCTAATTGATTTTACTGCTTTTCTCTTGTATTTTCTCAATAGACTGCCTATACTAAATCCCAAAAAACTATTGGGTTTATCATGAAAATAGCGAATTTCTTCCCCATGTGCTGCTTTTTGCAAATTGGGTAAATTGCGGTAACGGAACGAAAGCAAAGCAGAAGGCTCCGTACAATTCAATTGATTCCAGGTCTGGTACAATAACAATACGGCCTGGTCTTCGGGAAGATTGTCATCATCAATAATATAGATGAAATCAGCCTGAAGTGCGTAAGCTTTTCTTATTCCAAGTGAGAACCCACCTGCAGAACCTGTATTTTCATGCTGAGTCAGGACAATGATATCGTCTAGATGTGTTGGGAAAGTTGCGCTGATTTTTGCATTTATATCATAACTCGATGCGTTATCAACAATCACCAATGCCTCAACAATCTGCTGCTGAAATACCGCTGGAATAACTTGCGCCAAGTGATGCCATCGATCGCCATAGGTTACCGTTACCACAATGATTTTGTGCTGAACTGATAAAGGATCAACCATGTGAAATCGATTGAAAAAGCTTTTGAAACCACTCCAATGGCCGGAGAAACAGAATCAGTGCCCAAATTTTCAGTGCCAAAATCAATTGTGGATAGAAATAGAACAATTGGAGGCTTTCTTTCAACAACCGTAGAATTTTCCCTTGCATCATCGGGGTTCTGGCGTAGGTTTGAAACAAGTACCACTCTGCCTTGGGCAAATTTATAAGCTCAAAATCCTTAGTATAAATGGGCAATTGCTTGCTCCATTTGGGCATAAAATGTTGATCAAATTCCTGAAAAAAACGGGTATCGTAATTGGCGGAAGAAATATGCTCCAGTAAAATATCATAAGCTACCAAAACTTGATAATGCTGGCTTACACGCAGCGAAAAATCCATGTCATAGCAATGGAAATGCTGCAAATTGATTTCATCAAAACGCAGGTTGGTAAAAACACTTTTCCGGCAAGCGATGAAAACACCATCCAATGATACGACGATCCCCGATTTAACATCTGGATCAGTTTTTTCCAATTTAACCGCTTTGCCTGTTTTGGTGTGTTGCAGGATATTGATTTTTCCAAATCCATGTTTTCCGCCAAAAGTGAACCATTTACGGCCAAAAATTTTACTTCCGGCCACGCCTACTGCGCCAACGCTGGGGTTTACAAAGTGCTGTATCAAATTTAGCCCCCAGTTGGGTGTATGGAACAGGATGTCTTCATGGACAAAGCACAACACATCATATTTTGCTTGATCTCCGCCTAAATTGTAGGCTTGACAGATACCGTAAGTTCCATGAGAATTATCGATTACAATCAATTCATATTCAACACCAATGGTATTGGCAAGGCTTTGTTCAAACTGCTGCAAAAAGGGCTTTGATCGGTGGCAAACCACGATAGAAATCATCCTCAGCTGTTTTAGCGCATTGCAAAAATATTGAGTTGTAAATCATAACCTTCTTTAGCCAAGCCCATAAAAGGACGCTTGGCATAGTTCTTGGCCTCTTGGATGTAATACCTGAACCCAGCTTGAGTAAGGATTTCTAATAATTCACCTAAAGCCTGGTCTTTTCCAGCAATGCTGTGGTATTCAAAAAAGATGCGCTCTACCTGAGTCAGATCATTGCGAATGTCTCTGAGCACTTCTACCTCGGCACCTTCAATATCCAGTTTCAGAAAATCGATGGGTCGATTCAAAAAATCTTTGAGCCGCGCAGTTTTTACTTTGATGGGGTTCTGCTTATTGAGGGCGTCCACAACCAATGAACCAGACATGGAATTACCTGCAAAAAAAGTCAGCTCGGTTTCCTTGTCCCAAACAGCTTTATTGAATACTTCCACCTTACTGAGCTGCTGGCCTGCAATATTTTTACTCAACACTTCAAAAGTGGCAGGATCTGCTTCAAAAGCCAATACGCTGGCGTTTGGGAAAAGGGTTTTGAAATAATATACGCTCAGGCCAATGTAAGCCCCACAATCAATGATATAGGGTGCTTCATTTTTGGATTCAAAAAAGTAGCATTCTTCTTTAAATAACTCTTTGATGCAACCCAAAAAACCCAGTCCGTCCGTAAAATGAAATGGCTTGCCCTGAAATCGACCAATTCCTGGAGTTTGCCCGTGAAACGTCCGTACACGGTAGATTTCCCGAAAGTACATTCCCGGATAAAGCTGGTAATTGATGAGCCAATAAATCAGGTTTCTGAATTTTATCGCTAGTTTTTTTAATTGACTTGCGGGTGCTGTCATCGCTGGATGCTGTTTGGGTGTTAAAAAGGAAAAAAGGCCTTTTTTATTGGCGCAAATGTACTAAATTAATTTAAAGAGAAAATTGGTACCTCGATGTCTCGTCCAAAGCTGCTCATTTGGGAAAACTTAAAAATTAATCTGCATCTTTGCGAAAAAAAAGAATGGGGGTAATTGGTCGGCAAGGAACCAAACTGACGATTGTCAATTTTTTAGGTGTAGGCATTGGTGTGCTGAGCACCCTTTTCTTGTACCCCAAAGATCCTGCACTTTATGGGTTAATCGCGTATGTTATTGCCACAGGTACACTGTTTGAGCCTTTTGCCAGTATGGGAATCCAGGTAATAGTGCTGCGTTATTTTTCAAGATTAAAAACTGACAATCAATCCGGTAATGGGCTTTTTGCCTATGCCTTGCTGCACCTGAGTTTGGGCATTGTCTTTTTTTCTGTTTTTTTTTGGTTGTTTTCCGATTTTGCACTTAGCCTCGTAAAACAAGTGAATGCCCAAGATTCCAAGAACATTGATCTTTTCTTTCATTTCATCCCGGTATTGGTGGGTCTCTTGGCATTGCAAAATTTACTAAATTACTACATCGCCAACTACCGGCGCATCGTAATCCCTGGAATTATTCTGAATCTCCTGCCCAAGATTTGGATACCCATTGCTTTTCTGCTGGCTTATCACGGGTTTATCGATTCAACAGGAATTGTCTATGTTGTTTTGGCAATGGTGGTGGTTTCAGTAACAGGATTATTGGTTTACCTCAAATGGCTTGGTCATTTGTCTTTTAAGCCTCAATGGCAAATATACCGGGGCTCAACTTTGCGGGAGATGGTCACTTATGGCCTCTTCGGGCTTTTGGGGGTGGTAGGTACTCAAATGGCTTATCGAATCGATCAAAGTATGCTTGGAACGATTTTGAGTATGAAATCAGTAGGGATTTTTACATTTGCCTTGACCATTGCGATGACTATCGACATGCCAGCAAAGTCGATAATGAACATCTCTGGCCCCCTAATCAGTGATTTTTTTGAGAAAGGAGAGATGGATAAAATTAAGGAACATTACCACAAAATTGCCTTGAATTTATTCTCGGTAGGCCTGTTCTTATACCTTGGTCTAGTGCTGGTTGCCGACGATGTTTTTATGCTGACCAAAGATCCCACCAATCTTTTAACTGCCCGAAAGATTGCGATGATTTTGGCATTTGCCAAACTGGTGGATATGCTAACTGGGCCTAATGACCTAATCATCGGCATTTCCAGGTACTACCGGTTCAATATGATTTTGATTTTGGTGTTGAGTCTTGGTAATATTTTGTTAAATTATTCATTTATCCGCAAGTATGGAGTATTTGGCCCAGCAATGGCTTCAGTAGGTTTTATCGTTACGTTTAACTTTATCAAAGTAATCTTCCTTTGGGTCAAATTCAGGATGCTCCCATTTTCATTGGCTATGCTACCATTGATGATTTCTGCGTTATTCTGTGCGGGTATTCATTATTTCTTACCCCGCATGGGTTATCCAATCATCGATGGTTTGATCGGTGGGATGATCTTGTTGCTGGGCTATCTGGTTCCGTTGTTGTACTGGAGATGGGCACCAGATTTGGTGAAAATGTTAGAGGGAGGATTGGGTTCACTTGGATTAAAATCTCCCATTAAGTAATACAACAATTTTTCTACATGATGCAACCATTAGAGCAGTATTTTAAAGAAAACAACGGTCGTTTGATCAACAAATGGCAAAATTACTTTGATGTTTATGAACGGTATTTTGCACCATACCGCAACAAAGAAGTGGTTATTTTGGAAATAGGGGTTTTTCATGGGGGTTCCCTTCAAATGTGGAAAAGCTATTTTGGAGAGAGGGCCAAAATCTATGGCATCGACATCAATCCACGATGCAAGGAATTGGAAGAAGCAAACATTCACATTTTCATCGGATCCCAATCTGACCCAATTTTTTTGCAAGAAGTAAAGAATCAGATTCCAGACATAGATATTCTCATTGACGATGGTGGCCATACGATGCGCCAACAGATCGTATCGTTTGAAATGCTGTTCGATAAAGTCAAAGATAACGGGATTTACCTTTGTGAAGACACCATGACTTCTTATTGGATGGAATACGGCGGAGGTTTCAAGCGTAGGGGAACTTTCATTGAGTATGCCAAAGGATTTATTGATTCCATCCATGCCTGGCAATCAACTCAAAAAGAATTTAAACCGGATTCACTCACCACTTCCGTGGCCTCGGTTGCTTTCTATCATGGAATTGTAGTACTTGAAAAGAAAAAAATCGATCCACCATTTACATTGCAGACAGGGAATCTAAGTTTTGCACCAGATCCTCCCCTTTCCAAAAGCTTTTGGCACAAAATGAGGTATACTGCACTCTTGCTGCTCAACAAAGTTTTGCGCGGAATGCGGCTTCCAGGGTTTATTTGGCGGTAATGGTACAACCCGGGAAGACTGTAGTTTTTCCGGGTTGTGCTTTCCAATCCCTTTAATTAGGGCACGGAATCTTATTGAAAACAGGTGTTCCTGTGTTGTTAACCGTCATTCTCCAACAACTTCCATCGGGAGATTTCATGATTACACCACGAGAGACATCCTGAATGTATATGTCTCCATTCGCTACCTGGAGTTTTGCGGCAGGAGTGCTGGTGCCAATACCAATGTTGCCATTGAGATCAACCCGCATTCTTTCATAAATTTCATTGGCAAAGCCTCCGGTAGTAAAACGCAAGTCCCCGTTGGCTGCTGTAAACTGTAACCCATTGTTGCTAGATGGAGAGTAAAGCATGGTTATGCCTCTCAAATACGATGTGACTGAAAGTTCATCTGGATAAGCGTACAATTGAAGGTCAGTATTCCGGTTGTTGAATCGTCTGGTAAACAATCCAACCAGGTTTTTGGTGGGGTCAATATTATCTTGACCAATAATGATACTGGCATCGTTGGTAAATGCCGCTTTCAATCCAGCAACAATGGGGCCATCATAATAAACACCTTTGCGCAAGCCTGTCGTATCCCTCCATTGCCCAGTATTTGGCAACGTAACATTTCCGCCTCCATTGCTTAGGCTAAGTCTGGTTCCACTTAGCGTCAACTGTTGTAGCTCGTTGGTTGTGCTCAAATCCCCGGTATTGTTGATGGTACCATTCGTGATTCCAATCCCATTCCCAGCTGCATATGCAGGTGGAGCAGGGAGTACTACACTATTGCCTCCGCTGATGGAAAGGTTGGCACCTGATATGCTAAGGGATTGAATTTCATTGGTACTACTCAAATCCCCGGTATTGCTGATCTCATTCCCATTCACTCCAATTCCTGCCCCGGCTTTGAGGTTGGTTTTATCTGCGTACAAGGCATAAGGCACGCTCAGCAGAGGGGTCGTACTGCTCAATTGCCCATCGATTTCCACTTTCAGGTATTTTTGACCCGACCAATCGATTGCGGAGAAAAACGTACCTGAATTAGCTTGACCTTGGCCAATGGTCAGGGTGAACAAACCATATGCGTTGGATTGGGCTTGATGGGTCTCTGCGTACAAAACGCTTCCCTGGGGTGTTCCATTTAGGATGCTGAATTTCACCACTAAACTTGTATTGGCCTTGGGATTTCCGGTATTGTCGCGGGCTACAGCCTGGTAACTGAATCCCTGAGGGGCTTGTGCCATTGCAAAATGCGTGCTGATGAGCACACAAAGGGAGAATAAGATTTTTTTCATTGTTTGATGAGCTTGATGGATTTAGAAAATTGAGGTGCTTTGGCTTGAAGTTGCAAGATGTAGGTTCCTTGAGCCATCGTTGCCAGCCCAATCACATTGTTGGTGAATGCTCCCTGTTGTACGGTTTTGCCACCCAAATCATATAGGGCATACTGTACAAAATCTTGGTAATCGGTTTTGATACTCAGCTCATCTCGAACTGGATTGGGAAAAACCGATAAGGTGTAATGAGCGTCAAAAACGGAATTGACAGAGGTAAGCACCGTGTAGCGCGGTTGTTGGAAGCCTTGCGAAATGCTTCTTTGCGCATCCTGGAGGGAGGCTGTTGCAATCTCGCCAATGGAATACGAAACACTTAAGTTTGTGTTGGATACGGTAGCTCCGCCAACGCCTGTAAGTGTTTGTGCATGGCATAGAATCCCGCTGCCTAGCAAAAGCAGGGTTAATACTTTTTTGACCATATTTAATGAATTGAAATTAAATTACTTGTTTAAAATTGTTGCACGCTCAATGAATGGATAAAATAAGATTGGTCAAAAGTAAGGCAATCGGTTTAATTTAGCAATACCCTCCCGAAAATTATTCAGGACTTAACATTCGCTCCTGGACAACCAAAAGTCTTGCTTAATCGTTACTGTTCAAAAAACAGCTATGCATCCTGCTTTCCGATTCTGTTTTGTGCTTTTTGTAATGGTGTTCTGCACTTTCCACTCGCTTTTGGCCACTCCTCCCAGCCACGAAACCTGGGATGCACTGCTCAAAAAGCATGTCTCTGCTACGGGCAAGGTCAATTACAAAGGGATCAAAGCAGAAAAGTCCAAACTGGAAGAGTACCTGAAGATCCTGAGTACCAATGTCCCGGAGGATTCCTGGAGCAAGGCCGAGCAAATGGCGTTTTGGATCAACGCCTACAATGCTTTCACCATCAAGTTGATTGTTGACAGTTACCCCATTGCCAGCATTACCAACTTGCATGCAGGCAAACCCTGGGATCAAAAGTGGATCAAAATCGGCAGCAAAACTTATTCTCTGAACAACATAGAAAACGACATCCTGCGGCCTCAATTCAAAGATGCCCGCATCCATTTTGCCGTCAATTGCGCCGCCAAATCCTGCCCACCCCTGTTGAACGCCGCCTGGACTGCCGCCAATCTAAATGCCAACCTGGATGCCCAGGCCAAAAAATTCATCAACAATCCAGCGTTCAACAAGCTGAGTGAGAAAAAGGCCGAGGTCTCGAAAATCTTTGACTGGTACGCAGCAGATTTTGGAAAACTCATTGATTTTTTGAACAAATACGCCACCAACAAAGTGAGTGCTAAAGCCAAAGTAAGCTACCTGGAGTACGATTGGGGATTAAATGAGTGATTGGAGCTTTCATTTTTTTGCATATCTCAAAAAAAACAAGTAAATTAGCCGTGTAAACGAAAAAAAATGGTGGATACTACATTTTCCATAGAAGCAATAACTTTGAATTATCTTACTGATGAAGAAGGTAAAAAGACAAGTGTAATTATCCCAATCGAAGATTGGATTGAGTTAAAAAAAACCCTAACTTATATTGCTTTAAAAGAAGATTTATTGCAGGCATTCCAAGAAATGCACGAGATAAAAAAAGGAACTCAACCACGATTAAGCCTCAACGACGTAATTAATGAGTTATAAATCATGACAAATCAAATCAAAGTGAGATTGAAGATTACGAATTAAGTGAATTGATCACCAATGTGGAAAAAATTATTGAAGACCGGAATTTGATGGAAGAAGAATAACCCAATGTCCTACCCACACCATACCCTCTTCCTCGACCGCGACGGCGTAATCAACGAGCGCATCCCCGGTGATTACATCGCCCATTGGGAAGACTTTCAATTCACCGCAGGAACCCTGGATGCATTGGCATTTTTTGCAAAGCATTTTCAGCGGATTGTGGTCGTTACCAACCAACAAGGCATCGGCAAAGGCAAAATGAGCCTGGAGCAATTACAGCACATCCATGAAAAGATGGCAACTGATATTGCCAAAGCATGGGGCCGGATTGACGGAGTTTATCATTGCCCCGACCTGGCCAGTGTCCCCAACAATTGCCGCAAACCTGCTAGTGGCATGGCCTGGCAAGCCAAAGCAGCATTTCCTGATATTGATTTTCAGCGCTCGGTCATGGTGGGCGACTCCCTTTCCGATATTGAGTTTGGGCAAAACCTGGGCATGGTCACCGTGCTCATTGAAGGCAAAATGGATGAAATAGACCAAATTGCGCAAGCGGTAAACAATGGCCTGCGCATCGATCATCGATTCAATTCACTCCAGGATTTTGCGCAGTTCCTTAGGAAAACTCTACCTCAGTAGCGCCATACCCATAGCGTGGATGGTACTCGTTTTTAAAGGTTTTGACATGCGGATGCTGAAGCAGAATCGTTGCGATGGCATTTTTCAACTTCCCCTCCCCTACTCCATGGATAATGAATACCCGTTCCACTCCTATTCTGACTGCCTTGTCCAGGTAGGTTTCAAAATGGCGAATTTGCAGGTTCAGGATGTCGGCGTGGTTGAGTTTGCGTTCGTCTTTGACCAGGTTTTCGATGTGCAAGTCCAATTCAGGATTGAATTCTGCCAACTGTTTCACCTCGTGTTTGGTCTCGCTTTGGTGGTGAATGATTTTGGCATGAGGCTGGATGTTGCGCTCAGTGTAAGACTTTAGATCTTCTGCACCTTGCTCTTTTTCCTCCGTAAATTCCAGTTCGTGCTTTTCAAACATTCGAAAATGGTGCACTGGCCGATCCAGGAATGGTGCGGTGAGGATTTTTGTAAAAAACGTTTTGGGTTTGATGTTCAGCTCTTTGGCCAGCTTTTTGCCCCCACCATCGGTCAGCAAGCGCCAGCATTCCATGTGCACAGAGGGTCCATCGTTTAGTTGATCAAACCAAAGTTCACCAATGCGCTCGTAATGCAGCCCATTCAGTTTGCTGCTGTGCTCTATCGCAGATCTTTTGTTCAGCGTCAAGGTGAAATTGTACACCACATCCATGCGGGTATCGTTGATCACGTAGATCAGGTATTTTTCAGGAGAGCCGTCTTCTTTGTAAATGGGATCAAACGCCAATTGTACGCCCATGCTTTTGATAATGGCATACTGGGCATTGCTGGCTTTGACCGGAACGCCTACCGCTGGCGGCGTATACTTTGGTGGCGGCGGCGGCAAGTTTGATTGGGCGGATTTGGGTTTGCCTTTAAGTGGCTTTGCCGTGGCAACGTATTGATCGGCATGCACGATGTTTTCAAGATTGACCGGAATTTCCATGTCTTCGCCCGTGAGTCGGACATTGACCGTTTCAGCATCAATCAAAGAAACCACTGTACCTTCGTCGCCAGTATGAATAAATTTTACCTTTGTACCAATTGGAAAACGCATCTTTATTTTAAGTTTTAGGGTCTTTGGGTTTAAGCCCAAAAGACCATAGAACGCTAAAATTACGACTTCTTTTGGAAAATAAAACTTATTCCTGGCGCTGGCGATTTGCGCAGTTTTTGGAGTTGCGCTGGTGGCAACGGTACTTGCAGAAGCTGGACTGGGAAGAGTATGTAAAGGCCAAACAGCGCCATTGGCAAAAACTGCTTGGCTTGTTGGAGATACATTTGGTTGCTGGCGAACGAATTTTGGAGGCAGGCTGTGGCCCGGCGGGAGTATTCACCATTTTAAACGATCAAAAGGTTGATGCGCTAGATCCGTTGCTGTCGAAGTACGAAAGCCAGCTCCCGGGTTTTTCGCAAAGCCAATTTCCTTATGTCCAATTTCAGGAGTTGATGTTGGAACAATTGGATGCAACCGACCACTACGATAAAGTATTTTGCCTCAATGCCATCAATCATGTCGCCGATTTGGACTTGGCGCTTCGCAAATTGATTCAGGCACTGAAACCTCAAGGAACGCTGGTGTTGACCATTGATGTGCACCGCCACCGCTTCTTCCGCTGGATATTCCGGCTGATTCCGGGCGATGTACTGCACCCCCAGCAAGACGCCATCGAGGATTACTTGTGTTCGCTAGAGGCGCAGGGATTGACAATTGAAAAGACTTTGGTACTGAAATCGGGTTGGATTTTTAATTATATTGCGGTAAAGGCAAGGAAGTCTTAAGGTTTTACATTTCAGTTACACTGTTTTACAGGCTTTTTACACGCTTTACAATTCAAGGGAATAGATTTGTCGAGTCAAGAAATCACCCAACTTTTTCACCCATCAAATTCTGATTTTATGAAAAGCTTAAAAGCAATTTTATTCCTGGTTTGTCTTGGTTCTGGGGTTTTCCTCTTGGGACAAAATGACAACAGCTTCAGCAATTGCACCGCAATTTTATTGAACAACAAGTTGGTTGTCAATGAATATAGCCCCGAAGGGAAATGTACTTTGCTCGCTGATACAAAAGGTACATTTACGGTGCAACCCGTCTCCCTTCACGATGATGGCAAGGTAGATCCACAGGGCAAGCGGCGTTTCAAAATTGTGATCCGCGATGGAAATTCCAAAACCTTGTATTCGTTTTCGGACAAAATCTACGAAGAAATTGAGGCCAGCAAAGTGTTGAGTAGTTGCAAAAAAGGAGATTCGGTGGTGTTTATTACCCTGGATCGGGATTTGGCCCTACCGCACAATGAGGTTTTGGTACAATAAGCCAAATGTACGCCATCACAACAAGCAAAATTCGTTGCCGCTACGACATACCAGTTAAGTCTTAGTGGTTATCTTTGAAAAAAAATCAACATGAAGTCAAGATTTTCCTTGTTGTTGCTGGTATTGGGTTTTGGCCTGAACCTGCAAGCCCAAAAGTTTCCGGGTTTGGACAAAAGTCCAATGGACGTAAGTTATTATCCCCATGATTTTGCCCACGACCGCAAGTTTGCGCCCGACAAAATTGGTGGAGAAAATGCCCAGGCCGTAGTGCGCGTCATTTACAGCCGTCCGGCCAAGAAAGAGCGCGAGATTTTTGGAAAACTCATCTCTTTCGGGAAAGTTTGGCGCGTTGGTGCAAACGAGGCAACCGAAATCAAATTGTACCAGGATGTAACCTTGGGAGGAAAAGCGGTAAAAGCGGGTACTTACGCACTTTTTGCCATTCCCGATCAAAACGAATGGACCATCATTCTCAATACCGATCTTGATGTTTGGGGCGCATACAGCTACCAAGAATCGAAAGACGTGTTGCGGGTGAAAGTTCCGGTAAAAGCTGCAGAAGAAGTCATCGAAAATCTCGGCATCCGCTTTGAAAAAGTGAACGACAAAGCCGCAGTAATGCGCCTGGGTTGGGACAAAACGATTGTGGAAGTTCCGATTGGATGGTAATTGGTTGGAAGTGAACTGATATACAAGCCGGGCACCTCGGCTACGCTCGGTGACCGGCTTGTATATCAGTTCACTTCCAACTTATCCCTCTCCGGCAATTTCGGAAATGCCCCATGAGGTTCAGTTTGGTACCAAAACACCACAGAAGAAATATCGTCTTGCAAAGGCAGATAACGCCCATCGCCCCGCCATCCCAGGGCTTGAATGGTGACTTTGAGGTCTTTTTCAAACCGGATTGGATCTGGGATATGCCAGCGGTACATCCCAAAACGCTGCATCACCTGGTAATGGCCGTCGCCGCGAATGACCTGCGGCAGTCCAACGTAAGGGGTGTTGAATTCCTGGTATTCCACCTGATCTACGCCAGCACTGTTTTTCTTGCGCACGTCAAAGTCATATGACCCACAAAAGTAATCTTCAGTACCTGTGCCACAAATGGTGGGAAAATCCTTATCGCCATCAATGTAAAACTTGATTTCGCCTTCGCCCCACCAACCGTTGTTGTGCACGCCCCAGGCAATGTAAGTCCCCACATAATGGCCTTTGCCCTTGATGCCATCCACGAGGGTATACACGTCTTTGTAAGGCAAGGGATTGACCCGCCGAAATTGTGCATGGAAATAAGCCGCATCATCCGGTACCGTCGTTTCTACATAATCGACTTGATAATACAGCCGAAACTCCTCATCGGCCAGGTTTTCGATGGTAATCCGCGCTTTTTTGCGAAAAGGCATCACCCAGTAACAGTTGAACGCGCTGCCAGGATTGACACAAACCGCCATCGAATTGACCGAGGCGTACTGGTTCCAACCCATACAGAAAAAGTCGCCGAGGGGGGCTTCTACCGAAGGCTCTTTTTCATCGTCCCAATAAATGCGCAGAATGGCATACCGCCATTTGATGCCTGCGGGCGTCAGCCACATGTGCTGAATGGCACCCGAGCCATTGATTTCCGCCATGGTAAAGGTCGTTTTGGAGGGAATCTTTACGCTGGGGCTGATTTTCCAGCCTTGTCCCAAGCCACGTGCCGGGCCAGCGCCAGTGCCATCGGTAGCCACGCCCCCTTTGCCTTTTTCACCCGTAAAGTTTTCGGGTGAAATAGAGCGGGTTTTGGCATCTGACAGCCTGAAGAGATTGTCCAAACTGTTGGAAATTCCGTCGTGTTTTTGAGCCAGAACCATGAGGCCAAAAACACCAAAGAAAAGGGTAAGAATTGATTTCATTGCGGTCTGAATTATAGGATACTAAATGACTAGGTACAAATGACAAATAAATACGCTGTACAGTCTTTGAAGATCGACAACTCGTCAAGAGCCTAATTTTTTATCTCTTTTTCCTCCTTTAGGTATTTGTCCAAAAATTTCAGCACAGCTCCATAGCCTTTGATTTCGTTTTCTTTTTTCACAAACCCGTGACCTTCATCCGGAAAAACGATGTATTCTACAGGTACCTTGTTATTCTTCACTTTGGCTACAATCTCATCAGATTCCACTTGCAAAACTCGCGGGTCATTGGCACCTTGCAATACCATGATCGGACTTTTGACCTTTTCGGTATGAAAAAGTGGAGAGATTTTGCTCAAACGTACGGAGTCGCCAGTGAATGGATCACCCATTTCTGAATACAAGGCACTACGGAAAGATTCCCAATAAGGGGGGATAGACTTGAGGGTTCGCAACCAGTTGGTTACCCCAAAAATGTCGACACCAACCTTGAATTCATCCGGAGTAAAAGTCATGCCAGCCATGGTCATGTAACCGCCGTAAGAACCGCCGATGATCCCAATTTTTTCTGAATCGATGTAAGCCAGGCTTTGCAGGTATTTTTTGCCCCAAACGCAGTCCTGCAGGTCTTTTTCACCGTGGTTACGGTCGTCCATTTTGTAAAATTTTTGACCATATCCACTGCTGCCCCGGTTGTTGACTGCGAGCACCGCATATCCATGGTTAACGAGGTACTGAACCAAAGGGATGTAACCTACACGAGATTGGCCACCAGGGCCGCCGTGTACCCAAATGAGACCAGGGACCTTGTTTTGGGCAGATGCCTGTTGGGGTTTGTAATATATGGCTGGAATATCCAGTCCATCGAAAGATTTGTAGCGCACTACTTCAGCGGATACCAGGTTTTCGGCGTTGAGTTCTTTGTTTAAGGTTTCGGTGAGTTTGGTCAAGGCCTTGGTTTTGAAGTCATAGAGGTAAAGATTCGAAGGTGCTTTGGATGTCCCAACGGTCAGGCGCATTTTGGTTTCGCTAGGCGAAATATTCACAGCAATAACATCTCCATCGGGAATTTCAGGCAATTCCAACGCTTTGCCGGTCTGATTGTCTAGTACTTTAAGCTGGTTTTTACCGTCGACGTTGATTCCAATGACTCGGTATTTTTCATTTTCAGAATCATAAGCGTACATCACATCCCATTTAGTTGCGTAAAGGGTTTTGTATTGACCACCGCTTAAGGTGTACTGTTCAAGTTCCTGAAATTCTTTACCCGCGTTCGAGAGGTAGGTGAAAGTTTTGCCATCCTTGCTGAATCCGGAAACATTGTAAGTCCCTTTTTTATCCGCTTTGGAAATTTCAGTTGTTTTCTTACTGGCCAGATCGTAAAGGAACAATTGGTTTTCGCTTGTCGTGATGCTTTTAGTAAGTGCGATGGTCTTTTCGTCCCAGGAAATTCCGGCTACTTCGTACCCTTCGTTGTTTTGAAACAGCATTTGGGCTTTCCAGGTACCCACAATCATTTTGTACAAGTCGAAAAAACGTTCATCACGTTTGTTGGAAGTGTAGTACATGGATTTTTTGTCTTCACTCCAACCAAAAAAATTAGCCTTTTCTTTTGGGGCAGGCGTAAGATCTTGCACTGTTCCGTCAACCCTGCGCAGGTAGAGATGGTCAATTTCGTTGCCTCCTTTATCGGCAGCGTAGAGGATTTCGCCAGTTCCAGGTACATAGTCAACACCAAAGAGTGACTCAGTTGTAGACTTTGTCACTGCAGTCATACTTTGATCCGACAGGTTGATTTCATAAAGGTTGTAAATACCCGATTCGTTACTGGATACCAGCAATTTTGATTCATCCGGGGAAAAGGAACCACCACCAATATTGATATTGGCGTAAAATTGTTCAATTGTGTACTTTTTTACGTTGCGCGGTGGGTTTTCGGTTGGCTTTTGATTGCAGGAAAGCGTTCCGATGAGAAAAGTCAGAAGGAAAAGGATTTTTTTCATAAAGATGGATTTTTTGATCTGCCCCTAATTTACTCATTGCACTTCAATGCATTGGTTTTTTCGAAAAAAAACAGGAATCTTTCTATTTTGTGGCACTTCGTCAAACAATCATTACACATGAACATAAAGTCAATCGAGGTCTGGCGACAAAATTTAGCCTTGTCCCGACCCTATACCATTGCTTATCATACTACAACGGAGGTTGAAAACGCGTTTATCCTCATCGAGCTGGAAAATGGCATGCGAGGGATTGGCGCTGCTTGTCCGATGGACTATGTGACTGGAGAAACCCTAGAACATACCCTGGCGGTATTGCAATCCGAACCCATAAAAATGCTGGAAGGCAAACCCATCGAGCGTTTCCAATTGTACATCAAGTGGTTTCGGGAAGCATTTGCAAAATACCCGGCAGCCCTCGCCGCGTTTGACATGGCTTTGCACGATGCCTTTTGCCAAACCATTGGCTTGTCGATCGTGGACTTTCTGGGGCGCAGGATCAAGAAAATGGCCACCTCTGTGACCATTGGCATCAAGGACGTAGAAGGAACTTTGGCGGATGCGCAAGAATTTGTGGATGGAGGTTTTAAAATATTGAAAGTCAAACTCGGCCAGGATCTACAAATGGACATCGAGCGCTTGGTCAAACTTCGCGAGCGTTTTGGGTACAAAATTGGCATTCGGGTTGACCCCAATCAGGGCTATTCTTACCGGGATTTGTTGCTTTTTGACGCCCTTACCGAAAGTTTGCAGATAGAACTGGTGGAGCAACCCATCAAGGTGGCCGACATGTCCATAACGAGCGGCTTACCTGCCGATATGCGCGACCAAATCGCCGCTGATGAGAGCTTGCTGGATGCGCGTTCTGCCCATAAATTGCTGGTTCCCGAGCGCAGTTGTGGCATTTTCAACATCAAACTGATGAAATGTGGCGGCATTCAGGGTGCACAAGAAATCGCCAATGTGGCCCTTTCAGCAGGGATTGATCTGATGTGGGGCTGTAATGATGAGAGCATTGTGAGCATCACTGCTGCGTTGCACGTGGCCTTTTCCCAACCGCATACCAAATACATCGACCTGGATGGCAGTTTTGACCTGGCCCAGGATGTGGTGAGTGGTGGGTTTGTACTTGAGGACGGGTACATGTGGCCGTGTGATAAGCCGGGATTGGGTGTAACAATAGTGTAGGGACGCCCATGACGGGCGTCCACTAATGCATGATTATTAACTTCGAAAGGAATTACACAATATCTACGTTCCTTTCTTGCCGCTGTGCTTCCGGCTTTTTGGGCAGGGTAATGATCAGTACGCCATCTTCCTGTTTGGCGACGATTGCGGTAGTGTCGATCCCCTCATTCAAGTGGAATACTTTCTCAAATGATTTGATCGGAAACTCCTGCCGGATAAAATTCGGACGGTAATCCTCTGGGATTTCGCGAGTGCCAGTCACATACAACACTTCGTCTACTACCGTAATGTTGATGTTGGCCTTGTCGTAGCCCAGGGCATACAGATGGATTTCGTAACCGGTATCCGTCTCTGCAATATTTGCCGGAATGTTGTACTTGGCCCTGCGGAAAGATCCGCCGCCAAAGTTTTTGCCATGGTGCTTACCATGATGAGGTTGGTTAGAGGCATAGTTTGCCCACTTGGCCATTGCGTGTTGCCAATGCATAATGAATTGAATTTGAATTGGGTAAATGAAAAATTAAATGATTTGCAGGGGACTGTTCGGGCGACCTGTTGGGGCGACCCTGCGTGGTCGCCCACCATATTCAGGTCGTTCCGACCTTCATCATGGGTCACCCACGTAGGGGTGACCCTACACGAGGTCTTTTTCGCTGTAACCGGGTTGGTCGTTGTCTTTGATCTCTACCTTTCTGCCGCCACATCCATGGGTGAATTTGGAACGGAAGGCATCGTATTCTTCATCGCTCATGTTGCGGATGCGATCGGCAAATGCAGGTACTCGGTTGCCCCAGAAATGCCTGCGCCATCTGCGACGCATCATGAATTTAAAGAAGAAGCCTACGATGAAAAACATCAAAAAGGCTTTGAACAGGAAAAAGGGTACCAGCCACAAGCCCGCGAACAGCAGCAGGGCTGGTGCAAAAAACAGCACTTTCATTTTTTTAAGTTTTGTGTGGTGTAACAATGGGTGATTAAACACTTAGCAGTGGGGCAAAAATAAGTGCTCATTTTTCTTTAGCCAGAGGATTAAATAAGGCACTTGAAATGAAACGTTTACTTATCTAATCCTCTGGCAAAATGATCACTTATTTTTTTATCGCCCTTTGGTTAAGTTTTGGAGGAAGATTTCATCCTGTTTAAAACTTAGTCAAACGCATTTAACATGCTCACATTTAGGTAGACGGAGAGGCGGGAAAATTACTTTAAAAAAAGTGGGTTTTTTTTGATTTTATTTTTAGTCAATTGATTTACAGTGGATTTGCTTTGCAAACTCCCATGAACTTCCCACGAATCTCCCACGAATAAATTCGTGGGTTGGGCGGTAAGGAGAAGACCTACAACTGAAGTCATGGGTTCTTTGGTGAGTCATCTTTGCAGCGTTTTTTCCATTCGGATTTGAAGCGCTCGCGTTCTTCGTTGTCCATGTTGCTCCATTTATCGCGCCATTGCTGTGCTTTGGGGTGAGACATGCCGCCATCACCGCGCGGGCCACCAAACCGGAAACCGCCAAAGAGGATGCGCGATAAAATCAGCAGGCCAATCGCCTGCCAATAATTAATGGGCTGGACGGGTGTGATTACAGCCAGGGTGTTGTTCCACAACAGTTTGACGATCAAGCCCATCAGCAAAAAGAAGGTCGGAAGGGCCAAGAGAAAAAATAATCCTTTTCTTTTCCAGCGTTGGTTCATGGCTTAAGCGTTATTGAGTTCATCGTAAAGGGCTTGCAGTCTTTGGCGCAGGTGTTGCACCGCATAGCGCTTGCGCGAGATGATGGTTTTTAAATTTTCATTGGTTTTATCGGCAATTTCTTGCAAGGTCAGGTCTTCCAGTTCATTCCACACAAACACCTGTCGTTGATTTTCAGGCAGTTCGTCAAGGGCCTGCATCAGAGCGTCCCAAAAGATTTCCTTAAAAAAGGCATCTTCAGGGGATTGACTGTCGGAGAGGAGAATTTCCTTGAAATCCAGGTTGCCATCTTCGTCTTCAAAAGCCAGATCATCCAGCGATTCGGTGCTTTTTTTGCGGTAGGTATCGGTGATGCGATTGCGGGCAACCTGGTACAACCAGGCACTGATGCTTTCCACTTCTTCCAGATTGCTCAGGCGACTGAGTTGTACCCAAACGTCTTGCAAAATGTCTTCGGCCTCCTCCTCTGAGCGTACCCGCCCACGGATGAAGCGAAACAGCTTGCTGCCATAGCGCCGAACCGTTGAAAGAATGGTATTTTTCTCGCTCACAGTCTAAATTTAACCAAAAAAACTTAAAGTCTGTACATTCGACTTTGTAAACAGAACATCTATTGTGGATAAAGGTAAGACATCACCACTTCATCCAGGAAACGATTTTCACTTTTTAGCCAGCAATAATTGCGGTAGACGCCCTCTTTTTCAAATCCTACCTTTTCATACAGCTTGATGGCGCGCTCGTTGATAGTGGCGGTACTGAGTTCCAAGCGCAAGAAACCACGTTCGCCACAATGGGCAATGATTTCATGTAGCATTTGAGTGCCCAATCCTTTGCCCGCAAAATCAGGGTGTATGGCCACCCCTCCCAAGTACGCAATGTGCGAAGTGCGGTGGGCAAAAGGCACAATTTTGAACATCCCGGCCATTTGGCCTTCATATTCAAAGACAAACAACTGATTTTGGCTTTGCAAATCATGGAAAATGGGCTGAAAGGCTTCCTCGTCCATTTGTTCATACATCAGAAAAGGATTGATCTGCGGGTGCATGTAAAGGGAATAAAAGAAAGAAAAATCCTGGGCAGTAGCTGAACGAACCATAAGAACTCAACGAATTAAAGTGAGGAAATGAGCGCTACAAAGGTAAACCACATCTTTACATTGGATCTACATCTACTGCAATTTTCACCGTGGAATAGCCTTCTTCTTGTAGTAAAAAATGCTCTGCGGCAGCAATCAAATCTTTGGTAGATGCAATCAATTTGGGGTTGCGCTCCAGTTTGACCAGAAAATCCAGCAAAAAATAGGAACGTACCCTTCCCACATACGGCACCGCTGGTCCGCGCAGGCGATCGCCCAATTTGGCCTTCAAAAAATTGCCGTATTTTTGCGCAGCAGCATTGATCACCTCTGGCTTTTTGTGTTTGAGCGTAATGCGAATCAGGCGGTAAAAGGGAGGATAAAAAAACTCTTGCCGCTCCATGATTTCCCGATTGTAAAAAGCCCTGAAGTCGCCATCCAGCACTTCTTTGATCACGGGGTTGGACACGTTGTGGGATTGAATGATCACTTTGCCGCGCTTGTGTTTGCGGCCCGCACGACCTGCTACTTGCAGCATCAGTTGAAACGCCCGCTCCCCCGCTCTGAAATCGGGAAATTGCAAAAGCTGATCGGCACTCAGCACCCCCACCAAACCTACTTTGTCAAAATCCAGCCCTTTGGTGACCATTTGGGTACCAACCAATACATTCAAACGTCCTTCTTCAAAGTCATTGATGATCTTGGCGTGGGCATTTTTGCTGCGCACAGTATCCAAATCCATGCGTCCGATTTTGGCTTCGGGCAGGAATATTTTTAGTTCGTCTTCGATCTTTTCGGTACCAAAACCTTGTACAATCAGTTGCTTGCCACCACAAGCCGGGCATTCTTTGGGCAATTGGGTTTGGTAGCCACAATAGTGGCATTTCAGGTTGTTTTGGCCTTTGTGGTAAGTCAAACTCACATCGCAATGGATGCACTCGCAAGTCCAGTTGCAGGTGCTGCACTTGTATACAGGGGCGTATCCACGACGGTTTTGAAACAAGATGACTTGTTCGCCCCGATCAATCGTCGCTTTCATCTCGTTGATCAAAGGCACTGAAAAATGCGATTGCATGGTGCCTGCGCGCATGGCCTTTTTGAGGTCGACTATCTCGACTTCTGGCAATTGCAAACCGCCAAAACGCTCTTCCATTTTGACCAGTCCGTACTTGCCCGCCTGGGTGTTGTAGAAAGACTCAACTGATGGCGTCGCCGTTCCGAGCAACACTTTTGCATCAAACAATTGTGCCAGATAGATGCCCGCATCCCGTCCATGGTAACGGGGGTTGGGGTCTTGTTGCTTGAAAGAGGGATCGTGTTCTTCATCCACGATGACCAACTTCAGGTTTTGATAGGGCAAAAATAGCGCCGAACGCGCCCCTAGTACCAGCGCTTTGCCTTCCTTGACGCGGTTCCAGATTTCAACGCGTTCGTTGTTGTTGAGGCGAGAGTGGTACACATCCACCTGATCACCAAATACTTTTTGCAGGCGGCTGATGATTTGGGTAGTCAGCGCAATTTCGGGGAGTAGGTAAAGTACTTGTTCGCCCCGATTGATGGCTTCCCGGATCAGCTCGATGTACACTCGGGTTTTGCCACTGCCCGTTACACCCTGCAACAGGAGGACGTTCTTTTCGGCAAACTGGGTATGAATTTCCGCAATGGCGCGTTCTTGTTGGGTGCTGAGTATATCTGCTTCAACCACTTCATCTTCATAACCTGCCACTCTGCTGACTTCGCGTTGGTAGGTCTCCAGGATGCCTTTTTTGTCCATGGCTTGGGTCACGCTGGAGTCTACTTTGGCCATTTTAAACAGGTCTTCACGCCGTACGTAGTCTTTTCCCCGCGCCAATTGTAGGTAGGCCATCAAGGCTTCTACTTGTCGATTGGCCTTGGAGATTTTTTCAAAAGCCAATTCCAGCGTCTCCGGTTGCGAAGCATAAGGTTCATACAAACGCACACAGGCGATGGTTTTTGGTTGAAATTTTTCTTTGAGGTCTTCCTTGAGGTAAATGAGGCGTTTGTCCAGCATGTCCCGGATGAGGGGATAGATGGTTTTGATGCCCAGGATATCGCGCACCTGCTCCAGCGTCAGTTCATGTTGGATGGTCAGGGCTTCGGCAATGAGGTATTCTTTGTCTTCCAGTTCCAGAATGTCGCCATCAAACAGCGGACTGAGGGTAATGGTGGTTTCGCTGGCCAGTTTGAGATTGGCGGGCAATGCAGCGTGCATCACCTCACCCAGCGTACAGCAATAATACTGTCCCACCCATTGCCAAAAACGCAATTGTTTTGCCCAAATGATGGGGGTGTCGTCGATGACCGAAAGGATGGCCTTGGTTTTGTGTGCCGGCGCTTCGGTCAATACTTCCAATACCAATGCCGCATACTGCCGTTTGGGGCCAAACTGCACCTCTACCCGCACGCCAACCTGCACCTTGCTGACCCATTCTTCGGGTACAGAATAGGTATACGGCTTGGGAACCGCCATCGGCAAGATGACAGAAACGTAGGTATTGGCATCGGTAAGGGGATGAAGTTCGGACATTGTGTGACGCAAATTGTTTTGAGCGCGGAAAGATAAAAATTTTTAGGGAATTGGTCGCGTTGAAGACTAGCAAATAACAGATTCTTATTCTTACCACTTTTGTAATTTCGCACTATTCATTAAGCCATTTCAAGAGCTGATTATGTTCAAAACAAGCACTTTTACTCCCTACTTTGCCTGGTTTTTCTTTTTGTTCTTCCTGGGCAATTCCTCGTTGTTGCCTCCCGCTGTTTTGAAAAAAAACGCCGAGCGCCCCAATATCCTGATCATCTTCTCCGACGATCACGCCCTCAATGCCATCAGTGCCTACGGTAGCCCGTACATCCAAACCCCCAATATTGACCGCATTGGCCGGGAAGGAGCCATTTTTCAGCACATGTTTTGCACCAACTCTTTGTGTGCACCCAGTCGCGCGGCCCTGCTTACTGGCAAGCTGAGTCACATCAACGGCCACCGCGACAACCTTTCGCGTTTCAATGCCGGGCAAGACATGTTTCCCAAGCGGCTCCAAGCGATTGGTTACCAAACCAGTTGGATTGGCAAATGGCACCTGGAAGCAACTCCGCAATATTTCGATTACTGGACCGTCCTGCCTGGCCAGGGTCATTATTACAACCCCGATTTCATCGAAATGGATGGCCAAACCCGCCGCTATGAAGGTTACGCAACCACCATTACCACCGACAAGGCCATTCAATGGCTGGACAAAGACCGCGATAAAAACAAACCTTTCTGTATGGTAGTGGGTCAAAAAGCACCGCATCGAAATTGGTTGCCCGACACCATGGATTTCCACGCCTTTGATGGGGTAAAATTCAAAATGCCCCCCACATTTTACGACGATTATGCCGGTCGGATCGCTGCTGGAAAACAAGAAATGAACGTGTACCGCGACCTGCGCATCTTGGAAGATCTCAAAGTTGACTATGACCTCAAACGGATGACCGATGCCCAGCGCCGTGCCTGGCAAGCCTACTACCAACCCATGTCCGAAGCCTTCAAAAGTCAAAACTTAATGGGAAAGGCCTTGGATGAATGGAAATTCCAGCGCTACATGAATGATTATTTGGGTTGTGTCCTTTCGCTGGATCGCAATATTGGCCGCCTGCTCGATTACCTCGATCAGCAAAAATTGAGTAAAAATACGGTGGTCATTTACGCTTCAGATCAGGGCTTTTATCTGGGTGAGCACGGCTGGTTCGACAAACGTTTTATGTATGAAGAATCCGAACACATGCCTTTTTTGATGCGTTACCCCAAATTGATCAAACCAGGCACCAAGGTGAATGAATTGTTGATGGGCATCGATTTTGCGCCGACATTTTTGGATTTGGCTGGTGTCACCATCCCATCAGACATTCAAGGAAAATCTATCCTGCCTTTGCTCCGCAAAAAACGCAGCAAAGACTGGCGGCAACAGGTATACTACCACTACTACGAAAAAGCAGAGCACAATGTGATGAAACACTTTGGTATCCGCACCAAGCGCTACAAGCTGATCCGTTTTTATGGAGAGGGGGACTTTTGGGAATTGTACGATCTGCAAAAAGATCCGCAGGAGATGCAAAATGTGTACGCGAACCCCGCGAATCAATCGCTGATTGTGGACTTGAAACGGCGGTTGAAAACATTGGCGACGGGGTTTCGGGATGATGAGGCACTGGAGGTGATGAGGGAATAGGAACTGACCTGTCCCTTGAAAAGCTTGCCCCGGAAAGGATTGGAGAAGTAGCTAAAGATACCCCTCAACCCTGATTGCTCACTTGTATTTCCTTCGTTTTCCCGGCTTGGCTAAAGCCCATATCCAGCAAAAAAATTGCACCAGCCACTGCCATATAAATTGACCAAAAAACCAATTGCCCCCATCCAGAATGGGTGCATGGTCGGGGTATTGAACCAGGGTTTGTCGTCAATTGAAGTTTTCATGGCAATCCATTTTTACAAAATCCAGGCATTGCGATTCAATTCTTATGGTGATCCCTGAGGTGAGCTAAGGTGTCTTAGGTGGTAGTTACTTTGACCAGCTTCGCTGGTTTTTCTTTTTCCACCACCTAAGACACCTTAGCCCACTTTAGGGGTCACCTCAGAAACAATGTGAGTTGCGTAATCTAGATTGATACCCGAACTCACTTTAATTTTTGAAATTTGGCTATGCTTGGAGGTAGGACTTAACCAAAGATAAATCTCTTTTTTTATATTGTCCGCAATTTATATCTTTCTAAAAATCCATTAACCAATGCGAAACCAAGTTACCCGACTTCTCTTACTATGTGCAACCCTGTTTATCAGTTGCCTTGGGGCTTTTGGCCAAAACACCCCCTCCTGGCTGCGTTACCCTTCCATTTCACCCGACGGCAAAACGGTAGTGTTTACCTACAAAGGTGACCTGTGGAAAGTATCTGCCGATGGTGGCAATGCCAGCCCTTTGACCCTGCACGAAGCCCACGACTTCATGCTCGTATGGTCACGGGATGGCAAAACGATCTGCTTTGCTTCTGACCGTTTTGGCAATTTTGACATTTTCAGTATCCCTGCTGAAGGCGGCGAAGCCAAACGTCTGACCTTCCACTCCGCCAATGAGTACCCCTACGAATTCAGCACCGACGACAAAAACATCGTCTTTGGCTCGGCCCGCATGGATTTGGCCAGCAACCGCCAGTACCCCACCGGGTCACAACCGGAATTGTACCAGGTCTCCATCAATGGTGGCAAGGTGAGCATGCTACTGCCTACCCCCGCCGAAGATGTGAAATACAACAAGGACGGCAGCAAAATGGTCTACCAGGACAAAAAAGGGGGTGAAAACACCTGGCGCAAACACCATACCTCTTCGATTGCCCGCGACCTCTGGGTGTACGACAGCAAAACCCAAAAACACACCAAGCTGACGACTTTTAATGGGGAAGACCGTAATCCGATTTTTGCGGACAATGACAAAAGCATCGTGTACCTCAGCGAGGCCAATGGTTCTTTCAACGTGCACAAATTTGCGCTCGACAATCCGGGCAAAGCAGAAGCCCTGACCAGCTTCAAAAAGCATCCAGTGCGCTTTCTGAGCCAAGCCAAGGATGGTACCCTCTGCTTCAGCTACGCGGGCAACCTGTACACCATGAGCACCAAAGGAAAGCCCGTACAGCTCAAAGTCAACATCGCTGCGGATGCCCGTCGCAACAACGAACAAATCGTGCCGGTGAGCGCGGGTGCTCGCGACATGGCTGTTTCCTCCAATGGCAAGGAGGTCGCTTTTGTGTTTCGGGGTGAAGTGTTCGTTTCCTCGGTGGAAGGCGGGGTGACCAAGCGTATCACCAATACGCCCGAGCAGGAACGCAGCGTAAGTTTTTCGCCCGACGGCAAAGCCCTGCTTTATTCCGCTGAACGCGGCAACAGCTGGAAAATCTACGAGACCAAAATCAGCCGCAGCGAGGAGCCTTACTTCTACGCCTCTACCCTACTGAAAGAAACGCCGATCATCGAAAACGCCAAGGAGAACTATCAACCGGAATATTCGCCAGACGGCAAGGAAATTGCCTTCATCGAAGACCGTATGACCCTCAAGGTGTACAACATCGCCAGCAAACAAACGCGTACCTTGCTCACCGATCAGGAGCTGTTTTCGATGGGCGACAATGACCAATATTTCTCCTGGAGCCCGGATGGCAAGTGGATTTTGTTCGACTACAGCGTACCTGGTGTCCCAACCGGAGAAATTGGCATCATCGCCAGCAATGGCAAAGGCAAAGCGATCAACCTCACCGAAAGTGGCTTCCAGGATTTCCGGCCCAAGTGGATTTTGGGCGGCAAAGCCATGGTTTGGTTCAGCAACCGCGATGGTTTGAAATCCGTAGCGC
The DNA here is from genome assembly GCF_040403615.1 of Haliscomenobacter sp. Lineage (NCBI taxonomy): Bacteria > Pseudomonadati > Bacteroidota > Saprospiria > Saprospirales > Haliscomenobacteraceae > Haliscomenobacter > Haliscomenobacter sp. The sequence continues at coordinate 30,931 of NZ_JBBAKG010000065.1, forward strand.
AAGGGGGCAACTCACAAGTGGATGCTTACGCTATGTTTTTCACCCAGGAAGCTTTTGACAAGTACCGCCTGAGCAAAGAAGACGCGGCGCTGGCCAAAGAAATGGAGGAAAAAGCAACCAAAGCAGACACCACCAAAAAGGCCGCCAGTAAGGAGATAAAAAAAGACAGCGTGGTACTCGATTTCGATGATTTGGCCTTGCGCAAAGTCAAACTGACCATCCACTCCTCCAACATGGCCGACGTGTTGGTGAGCAAAGACGGCGAAACCTTGTATTACCTGGCGCGTTTTGAGCGGGGCTACAACCTCTGGAGCACTAACCTGCGCACCAAAGAAACCAAAATGTTGATCTCGCTCAACTCCAACGGCGGTGGCTCGATGGTGTGGGACAAAGAGCAAAAAAACATCTTCCTGAATACAGATGGCCGCATTGTCAAAATTGATCCGGGTGCTTCCAAACAGGAAAGCATCGGCATCAATGGCGAAATGGTGCTGAACGTAGCCGCAGAACGCGCCTTTATGTTTGAACACGTGTGGCGCCGCACCAAAAAAACCTTTTACACCGCCAGTTTCCACGGGGTAGATTGGGACAGCTACAAGCCGGATTACCTGCAATTTTTGCCCCACGTTGGCAACAACTACGAATTTGCGGAACTGCTCTCCGAGATGTTGGGCGAACTGAACATTTCCCACACCGGCGCCAGCTATGCTTCTTTCAATCCCAATGGCGACCAAACTGCTTCCCTGGGGGCATTTTATGACCAAAACTACACGGGTGCTGGAGTTCGTATTGAAGAAATTGTCAAAAACGGCCCGCTGGACAAAGCCAGTTTGAACCTGCAAGCCGGAGCCATCATCGAGGCCATCGATGGCGAGACCATCGTAACGGGCCGCGATTTGGCGCAATACCTGAACCGCAAGGCGGGCAAAAACACCCTACTGAGTGTGCTGGAAGGCACTACCCGTCGGGAACTGATTGTAAAACCCATCTCGATTGGGGAAGAAAACGGCTTGCTGTACCGCCGCTGGGTGTTGCGCAACCAGGAGGAAGTGGAAAAATTGTCCAACGGCCAACTGGGCTACGTACACATCCCCGGCATGAACGACGGTGCCTACCGCAACACCTTCGAAGACGTGATGGGCAAATTCGCCAACAAAAAAGGCATCGTGATTGATACCCGCTTCAACGGCGGTGGCGACCTCGTGGCGGATTTGGCAATGTTTCTCTCTGGCAAAAAATTCATGGACTATACAACCGATACCCGCAGCATGGGCTACGAACCCAATTTTCGTTGGACCAAACCGAGCATCTCGCTGGTCAACGAAGCGAATTATTCGGACGGCCACTGCTACGCCTTCGCGATTCAAGACCAAAAAATAGGCAAACTGGTGGGCCAACAGGTGCCGGGTACTTGTACCTTCGCTGCCTGGGAGGCGCTGCAAGACAACAGCATCCGCTGGGGTGTGCCTCCCGTGGGCGTAAAAGCCATGAACGGGAAATACCTGGAAAACTGGCCAACGGAACCGGACATCAAGGTGTGGAATGAGTACGAGGTAGTGTGGAAAGGTAAGGATCAGCAGCTGGAGGCGGCGGTAAAGGCGTTGCTGGGAGAGCTGAAGTAGGTCATCATTCCCGTACGCCGTTTTATGCGCTTCGCGCTTTTGGAGGCTTCGCCTCTTTTTGTTAAAAGCGACAACAATGGGAGAACGGATTTAACGGATCAGAACGGATCAATTTTAGGTTAGCTCAGATTGATCCGTTCTGATCCGTTAAATCCGTTCTCCCATTAAAGCCGCTCAACGCCGAAGGCGTCAAAGTTCAAAGCGCGATTGAATTTCTAAAAACACTCCGCCGAAGGCGGGGTTCTAAACTTTTACACTTTTTCAATACCTCAATCATGATAAAAAAAACCTACTTATTCCTCCTATTCCTCCTCTCAGCCACTTACGGCTTTTCCCAAAACCTGCAAAAGGACACCGCAGCAATCCGGCAGGTGCTCACCGATTTTTTTGAGGTTTTCACCAATCCCGACATGAAACATTTTGACAACAATTGTGCCCCGAACTTCGAGCTGTACGACATGGGTGAAATTTGGAACCGCGAGATGGTTGCCGAATACGTCAAAAACATCCTAAGTAAACCCAAAGACTGGACCCGTACCAACCGCTTCGAATTCATCAAATTCAATTTCCGCAAAAATATTGCCTGGGTGAGTTACCACAACTACGCCGTCATCAACAACTCAAAAACCAATACGACCAGGAATATCCATTGGTTGGAAAGTATGATTCTGGAAAAGATGATGGGGCGGTGGGTGCTGGTGCAGATGCATTCGACTTTGGTGAAGTGAATCAGCATTCATCCAAAACTCCTTGATTCGAGCTTTTTCGTTTGCTATTTTTTTGTAAATTTGAAAAAAAACAAAAGATGGAAGCTGTTTCCAAAAATTATATCTCCATTGATCCTGAGATTTGTAGCGGGAAACCGCATATTCTTGGCCGCCGCATTACGGTGCCTCAGATTGCGATCTGGCATGAGTTTATGGGCAAATCAGCCGATGAGATTGCTACAGAGTATGATTTGAGTTTAAGCGAGGTTTATGCTGGTTTGGTTTATTATTTTGATCATCGCCAAGAAATGGATGATTTGATTGCGGAAAGTGAAAGCTTAGTATCGGCTTTGATCCAAAATACTCCCTCTAAAATTAAACTGAGCAATAGTGCTGCGTAAAATCCGCTTTTATTCAGGGATTGCTGCTGATTTATCAAGTTCTGGATATGGAAGACATGGTGAATCATCTTGAATATATTTGATAAAATTAAAGTTAGTTGGGTGCTGGTGCAGATGTACTCGACTTCGGTGGATTAAGTGCGAATGAGTTGGGGCGGAACTTCGAGTTTGTTTGCATAGTTAGATTTCCACAATCTCCGTGAGGGATGTAATAAAGTCACATGCAAAGTTAATGATTTAAAAAATTAATGTATTTTTGCTTGGAAATTTGTGCGTGGCATTCTAGACTTGAGATTTTAGAGGAGGATAATTTCTAAGATTTGTACCAAATCGTTTCAGGTTAAATGCACTGCGTTTCGACAAATCTGTTCAAAGTCTGAGTTTTCAAAATTCATTTGCACAAAACCTGACTCATTGAGGACTAAAAAGCGAGTCTATGCCAAAAAATTGTACCACAATTTAAACAAATCAATATGAAGATAAAAGCAATTAAGTTAATTCAAAATGAGCAAACCATGTACGTTTTTGTGGTTTCAGCAGGTATATTATATGACAGATTCGATATATC
>NZ_JBBAKG010000066.1:0-25319 GCF_040403615.1 Haliscomenobacter sp.
TTCGACTTCCTATTCAAAACCCAAAATCGGGAAGTTAATTTTTCTGCGTTGCTTACCCAATTGACGACAATGCCCCATACCAGGCCCGATCTCCTTCTTGGTATTCCACACAGCCATCGTAACCGCCAGGTACTGGATTGTAGCGCATGGCTTGCGTAACGCCAGGTTTGGAGGAGAAATACCCCAGGATGGCCAATTGCTTCATCATGGCGAAGTAGTGCACAGGTGGCGCATCTCCATGCGCTTTGGCGGTTTTGTCCAGTTCAGTGAGGAGCGTTAGCCGATCAGCAGGGGAGGTATTTAAAAAATCTTGGCCATACTTTTCCTGTGCAATTTGCTGGATGTTTTGTAGCCCCAATTTGAAAATTTCTTGTTCTTCTGCACTGTAACAATCACCGACGTAACTGCTGATAAATGCACCGATTTGGGCAGCTTTGGCGCCGGGTGAGCGATCCGTTTCGGGCAAAATGGTTTCACCAATTTCATCCAGTAAGCGGATCTCTTTGGTTGAAAAAAACGAAGCTTTGTCTCCAGCATTGGTGCATCCGGCCAGAAAGGTTTCCGCCCCCAGAATACTGATGCCCAGGATGGAGGCGGTATATTTTATTGCGTCTCTGCGTTCCATGGATTGTGGTTTTACAAAAGCCCATTTTTGAGTTGATCCACTGCATAAGTTGCTGCCCGCGCGGTAAGTGCCATGTACAGAATCGAGGGACTTTGCGTACCTGTACTGGTCATGCAGGCTCCGTCGGTCACAAACACGTTTTTGCAGTAGTGCAATTGGTTGTGCGCATTCAAAAGCGAAGTTTGCGGGTCTTTGCCCATGCGTACGCCCCCCATTTCGTGGATGTCCAGTCCAGGATTTTGTTTGCTGTCGATGAGTTGGATGTTTTTGCAACCTGTTTTTTCGAGCATGACTTTGGTTTCTCGGTGAAAATCGGCGATCATTTTTTCGTCGTTTTCATCGTAGGCCACATCGGTGACCAATTGCGGAATGCCCCATTGATCCACCTTATCGGGGCTCAGGTACACCCGATTGCTTTCCTTGGGTACGGTTTCGCCCTGCATGTACATGTACACATTCCAGTCGCCAGCTTCGCTCAGTTGGTGTTTGAAATCAGCACCCAACTGTGGCGCGTCATCAGCGACGACCCGGCGAGGCGTGCGAAAAGCCCCCGCAAAAGTCATGTAGCCACCATCAAAGTCGGCATCTTTCTTTTTAAAGTTCTTGTAGTTGGGAATGATTGGGCCAGTCGGATTCCTCCCCGTCACGTATACATCCTCAAAACCATCGATGGTACCAAAGGTAGCCGGGCGGTAATTTTGGAAACAAATGTATTTACCCAAAAGCCCGTTGTCGTTGCCGAGGCCATTTGGAAATCTTCGGGATGTAGAATTGAGTAGAATGAGGTTGGTATTCAGGGCCGAAGCGTTGACGAAGATGATTTTCGCCTCGAATTCCAAAGTTTCTTTGCTATTGGTGTCGATCACCCTGACCCCGCTGGCTTTGCCAGTTTTTTCATGGTACAGAATCGAATGTACTACGGAGAAAGGTCGAATGGTCAGGTTGCCCGTTTTTTCTGCCCAGGGTAGAGTAGAGGCCACCGAACTGAAGTACCCTCCAAACGGGCAACCCCGCACGCACAAATTTCGGCATTGGCACTTGCCCCGACCTTGTTGGAGGTGAATCTCCTGTGGCTCGCTGAGGTGCGCCCAACGTCCCTGGATCATTTTTCGATCCGGGAAGTGCTCGACAAGGGTTTTGTACATGAATTCTTCGACGCAATTGAATGGAAAAGGCGGCAGGTATTCGCCATCGGGCATGGATTCTACGCCATCTTTGGCCCCACAAACGCCTACAAAGCGCTCCACATGGGCATACCAAGAGGCAATGTCTGCGTATCCGATTGGCCATTCGATGCCATATCCATGTTGGGCTGGAGATTTGAATTCGTTGTCGCTCCAGCGCTGGCTGGCTCGACCCCAGGTCAGTGATTTTCCACCCACCTGATAGCCTCTGATCCAGTCGAAGGGTTTTTCCTGCACGTAAGGATGATCCTGGTCTTCGATGAAAAAATGCGCAGAGCTTTCATCAAACAACCAAGCTTTGGAGGTAATGGGGTTGGCATCCGTGAAGGCTTTGGGCATTTTACCGCCGTGTTTGAACTCCCAGGGGTGCTTCATGGCGGTAGGATAGTCCTTAATGTGTTTTACATCTCGACCCCGCTCGAGTACTAGGGTTTTTAGTCCCTGCTCACACAATTCTTTGGCGGCCCATCCTCCCGAAATGCCAGATCCGATGACGATTGCGTCGTAGGTTTGCATGTAGGTTGTATTTTTATTCCGTCAAAAACTTGCGGATGTCTCCTGTCAGTTTGATCCTGTCGGGTTCGTGCAGGTACATCATGTGTCCGGCTGCGTAGTAAGTCTTGGTTACGCGTTCTTTGACGATGCCATTGCGGGCAAAGGTGTATTCGGTGTCAAAAAAAGGACAGATCAGGTCGTAATAGCCACTGGCTACCAGTACTTTCATGGCGGTATTGCGGCGCATGGTTTCTCCCAATTGGCGGGCTACGTTTACGGGAACGGGTTCCCAATATCTACCATCGGGAACGGGTCTCCAGCGCCATTTGTCACCCAGTTCGTCATTGGAAGTCAGGTAAGGCCGATCCATCTCAATTTTCAGGCTGGAGGCAAAATAATGATTGAGCGCAGCAGTGTAGGCCGATCCAATTTGGTAATCGGCAGGGTCGCCCAAATTGGGTTCCTCAGAGACGTCATCGTCTTCATCTCCGGTGAAGCGGCCATCCAGGCGGCCAATGGCCAGGCCTTTGTCATCCAGGAGCTTCTTTTGAAAACGCGGCACTAGAACGGTCAAATTGGATTTGAGGATGTAAGCCTTGTCGAGACCAATGAAGTAGGCCAATTTTTCGGCCAGGCTATTTTTCGTGATGCTGTCCAATAAATTGCCACGATAAAGCGCCGGAGCATAGGTGTCGTAAGCAAATTTGCGGCATTCTTCCACGAAGGCTTCCAGGGTTTTGCCTTGCCCTGCTTTTTTGTGGTACCAGGCAGTAGCCGCCATGCTGGGCAGGTAAGTCAGGTAGGAAGTGACGTTGTCGGGAATGGAGGTGGAGCCGTCGTAATCCAGGGCTTGCGAGATCAACACGAGGCCGTTCATGGCCATGTTTTGGCCATCGCCTTCCAAGGCATTGGCAACGGCAACGGCACGGGTGGTACCAAAACTTTCCCCCGCCATGTATTTGGGAGATAGCCAGCGTTTGTTTTCGGTCACCCACTGGCGCATGAATTTGGCAATGGATGCGGCATCCTCTTTCAATCCCCAATAATCTTCCACTTTGCCTTTGCCCACTACCCGACTGTACCCCGTACCGATGGGATCGATAAAAACCAGATCGGTCAAATCGAGCAAAGCTTGTTTGTTTTCAACAATGGAGTAAGGGGCTGCGCCGTCGTCTTTTTTGGCGTCCGAATCAACCAGTACAATTTCCGGCCCAAACATGCCCATGTGCAGCCATACTGAGGCCGACCCCGGCCCGCCATTGAACACAAACGTAACCGGGCGTTTGCTCAGCTCGCTTACTCCTTCTTGGGTATAAGCCACCGACCAGATGGACGCTACTGCCTCATCGTGTTCGTTTTTGAGCTGGGTTTCCTTGGCTGTTGCTTTGTACTTGATGACCTTGCCTCCAAAAGTTCCCTGATGGCTGCTGACAAAGGATTTTGGTGCGGGTACGGCTTTGGTGCTGTCTTTTTTTTCCTGGGCGAAAAGCGGCAGGGACAGAATCAGAGACAGCAATAGACAGCTGTTGTGTAGGAATTTGGACATATTTGGTCTTGTTGTTTCAGGCGTGATTTTGTTCAACACTTGCCAAGTGCGGTTGATGTTTTGTTCAAGAATGTCGAATGAAATTGCTTTGTACAGGTGATAAAGATAAAAACAAAATTGAATTAAAAATGCCTTAACCAACATACCCATCGGGCATGCGGGTTTCATGGCCATTGACGCTGAGTTTACGGATAATTTCAGTCTGCTCCGGGTATTTTTCAATCAGTACGTCTGCCACTCCACCTTCAAAACAATCGCCAGTAAATCCTGGTGCCATGGTGCAACCAAACAACGCATACCGCCCCCCTTCTCGCAAGCAAGCTGCTTGCCATACCTGCGCTGGAACGGTGAATTGCACCTTTTGTCCGGCAAGTGGATCATTGCCCATCACTACTTCTTCGGTATGCCCATCTTCATAAAGCAGATACAACACCAAGGGATCTCCGGCATAAAAATGCCAGATTTCATCGTGGGTGAGGCGGTGAAAGCAAGAAAGGCTCAAGGGTTCATTGCAATACAAACCAATAATGGCCGTACCTGCTGGCTCTCCATTATCTAATTTGTTTGCTGAGCGGTAAGTGTTTTTAAACAAAGTACCTTCCACTGGCAATCGTTCCAGTTGATAATGCTCAATCATGGCTTTGACGCTTGGATGCATGTTGTCTGAGGTCATAGGTTTGGAATTTCAATCCATTTTGAATCTTGCTTGGCACTGGTGTGGATGGCCTCGCAGATTAGAGTGTTGATGTATCCATCTTTGAAGGTAGGATAAGCAGGATTTTCGGGAGGTTTACCAACCTGAATGGCTGCATAAACTTCCCCAAACAAGTTACCAAACGTCTCCGCAAATCCTCCGCTAAAGGACAAGGATTGGGTTCTCGCTCCTTGGAATTTGCCGTTACCCTGATGGAGTTGATATGGGTGTTCATTGTTCCACCAAATCGATTGCTGCGTGCCGGTTACTTCTAGCGTCAATTGATTGCTGCGTCCGTGCGAAATTTCAGACAGCAGAACATTGCCAATCGCGCCATTGGTACATTTGAAAGAGATTACGGCGGCATCCTCATTGTCCAGGTTCATTGGGCTGCGGCTACTGGCATCGTCGGCATACATGATTCCATTTTCCAGGTAGCGCTGAGGGTAGTAAGTACCCAGATTGGCAGAAATGGCAGCGATTTCCAGACCCGTCCAGAAGCGCATCAAATCGATCCAGTGGGAACCAATTTCGGTGACGGCACGCATTTTTCCGGCCAATTCGGTTTGGTATCTCCAGCCAAAGGCATCCGGCAAGGCGTGAAATTCTTGCAAATAATGGCCATGCACCAAAAGAACTTTTCCAAACTCAGGCTGGGCGATGATCTTTTTGGCTTCCACACAGGCCTGATGGTAGCGCACATTGAAGACCACTGCGACAATCCGTTTTTGTTGTTGGGCAAGTTCGTAGACCTCTTGCGCTTCTTGCACCTCAAGACACATTGGCTTTTCGCAAACCACGTGTTTGTTGGCCAGCAATGCCGCTTTGATCATCGCAAAGTGCAGGGCAGGAGGCGTGCAGATGTGCACACAATCTACCTCATCGCTGAGTGCCAGTTGGAAATCAGTTCCAAAAGTAGGAACAGACCACTGGGCGGCAAAAGCTTCCGCTTTCGGCATTGAGCTGTTGACTGCAACTACAATTTCGTGTCCTAATCCTTTGATTGCCTGAGCGTGGACGTTTCCGATCAAGCCAGTTCCGACTATTGCAACTTTCATGAAGAGGTTTTGGTTTTTGCAAAAACGCCTGCTGAAAATAGAGCTTAATGATGCTTTTTTTCAACGTAGTACTGCACAATTCGATTGATTAGCTCCAATGGCAGGGGTTGATCCAAGGGGAATTGTACCGACCCTTTGCCTTGCTTGTAAGCTGAAAGCTTCGCTTCAAACGCTTCTTGCCCAGATGGGACTGGATAGAAACCGATGTGTTTTTTGTATGCCGCAAAATGCACCAGATTGCGGCCATTGAGTAGGAAAGTAGGAATGTCGTATTTGATGGTTTCTTCCAAGTCGGGAACAACGCGGTGGATACTGCCTCGAATTTGCTCCAGGCGTTCCTGAACATGCTCAGGAAACCCGGCAATGTAAGCGTCGATGCTAGTGGGTTTGGACATGGTTAGTGTTTTTACTACAAGAATCTGAGGGACAAAATAGGGTTTCTGTGCAAAAAAAAGCAGATTGAGGTAAAATCTTACTTTTCAGCCAAAAACAGGTTTGAATTTATGGAAAAGAAAATTAACCTTATTGTCTCCCAATTCCCGCTTTGTTTCCTTAAAGACCAAACTTTTTCCTTCCAAACACCTTATATTAACCAAATGCGCGTTATTTTTGAGCGAACGGTGCACTGCTATTGATAAATGGAGTGTGTCAAATTTTTTGAAGGCGATCTATCAAAAAAAACTATGCGAATATTTTATCCTGCCGCATGGTTGTATTGGTTTATTGTGGGGGCACTTGGTACGACCCTGACACAGCAGCCACTGCATTGGTCGCCCACTACCCCTGAATCCCTTCCTTTGGCATTGAGTTGCCGTTCCGATCTCAATTTTTCCCTGGACGACAATTGTCAATTGCGTCTAAGCCCCCAGCAAGTACTGTTGGGCGGAGATGTCAATACGGATTGGGGACGCTTGCAGGTATTGGTCAACGACCGCAATCCTTTCAATCGCAATGTTGTAGATGGGGTGGGTCGCTTCCCCTATCTGGTGCGGGACACCCTCAGCGGCAGCATCATTTGTCAAAGTATTTTAGTGGCCGAAGATAAAAAGCCACCGTTGGTGCAAAGCACCGACTGGACGCGTGGCAATCTCCGCTGGAAGTGTTTCGACATCGACAGCATTTTGAACGTACCCGCTTCCTGGCAAAATCCCGCATATGCCTACTATACTGGGCGTGTAACTTTTGCGGACAAATGCAGCGGAATACTCAACTACAAAGTGAATGACCAAGTCGTCATTGGCGATTGCGACAGCAGTTTTTTTGCAAAAATTTACCGCCACTTTTCCGCAGAAGATGCCGCGGGCAATCGGATGGATACAACGCAATTGATTGTGCTGGCCCGACCAGCATGGGAAGAATTGAATTTCCCTAAAGACACCGCCATCCATTCGTGCTTTCCCGAGCGGATTCCAAGCCCGGTGCTTTTTCCTTACTGGGTCAACGTAGCGGGCGATACCATACTTTTTGACCGGGAATATTGTGGCTTGTCTATCGAACGACGACTGACCGAAACTTTGATTTGCCGCCGAGGACGTAAAGTAATTCAATCACTGAAAATATTCGACTACTGTTTAGGTCGCATTGTACATACCGATACAACCCTGATGAAAATTGGAGATTTGCAGGCTCCGGTGATTACCAAACCGCGCCAGGCCATTGTGGTATCTACCCAGCCGATGGACTGTAACGCTTCCTTTCCCGTTTCGGTCGATCAATTGCAACGCATTTACCAGTTCAATTTCAGCGACTGTGATCCAGTGCAACTGAGCGTCAAAACGAAATCCTATGTATTCCGACCCAGCGTAGGTGATTCGGTGTGGAAAGAAGTGATTTACCCCATCAGCAACGGGGTCATGAGCAGCATCCCGGTAGGCAAGCACCGCCTGGTATTGTACGCCAGCGATCTTTGTTTGAATACCAGTAAAGATTCGTTTGAATTTCAGGTGAAAGATAAAATAGCGCCACAGGTGCGCTGCGACAACTCGATTACGGTTGGGATCAACAGTGGCTATGGCCGCCTGGTGGTAGCCGATGTAGACGAGGGATCTACGGACAATTGTAAGCTAAAAGACTTGAAAATACGCCGGATCGTACCCATTTTCTGTACGATGTCATTTGATCAAAATGGCAATGGCCGCCTGGATACCGCTGATGCACTGACCCTGGAAAATGGTGTATTTTACACCCTGCCAGCCGAGCGCATCGACTTCTTTTGTTGTGATGTAGGCACCAAAGTGCGCGTAGAATTGATTGCCCGGGATCAGAGTGGCAATACGAGCCGCTGTTGGTCGGATGCATCGGTGGAAGACAAAACCTTGCTGCAATCCGCCGTGCCAGCCGATACCACTATCCTGTGCACCGACAAAAACCTGGGCAACCTAAACGCATATGGCATTGCTGTACCGCTCAATGATCCCTGTAATTTGTTGAAAATCGTACAACTGACCACGGTGGACAAGCTCAACAATTGCGGGGTAGGCACCATCACGAGGCGCTGGCAAGCCGTGCGCAACCTTGGAAAGGCCAATGAAGAGCGCGGAGTAATCTATTACCAGGTCATCACCGTCAATGCCATTCGGGATTACGCGATTCGTTTCCCCGCAGATACGTCCGTGAAATGCTTGCAGCTTCCTGCGAGCAGTACTTTGCAGCATTTTGAAAACGGGTGCAACATTTTGGCTTTCAATGTAAAAGATGTGCGTTTCACTGCCAGTGGACAAGAGTGCTACAAAATACTGCGCACCTGGTCGATCATCAATTGGTGTGAATACACTGATGGGGCTACCCCCGTCAACCTGGATCGCGATTACGACGAAGATGGGACGCGCGGCAACACTGCGTTTTGGCTACTGGTCAACCCGGATGGCCAAACCTACATTGATCAGGATCGCAATACCAGCAATAAAACCCCGAACGACAAAGGCTACTGGACAAACAGTATTGAGCGGCCTCAGATCAAATCAAAAGGCATCTGGGAATACACCCAAATCATCAAGGTATTTGACGATGAGGCACCAAAAATCACCCTCCTGAGCAGTAGCTTTTTTGATGCCCGCAACAACGATTGTACCGGAGATGTGAATTATTCCTTCTCGATTAATGAGAATTGCAACGCCAAAGACATGACGGTGCAGGTACTTTATGATGAAAAAGCAGATGGGAAAATTGACAGAACCTTAACCTTGAGCGGTACTTACCCCCGCTACCGCATCCTGGAGCGCTTACCCATCGGAATCCACAAAATCCAAATCGTAGCCTCTGACGGCTGCGGCAATGTCAGTCGAGAAGCGGTGCAACTCGAAATCCGAGACGCGAAAGGCCCTGCCCCAATTTGCATCAATGGGTTGGTGGTGGAACTACAGCCCTTGCCCAGCCTTGAAGATGTTGATGGCGATGGCGATTTGGATCCTGGAGCAGCGGTGGTATGGGCCAAGGATTTTATCGCTGGAGAAGCCAAAGATTGCTCTGGCGTTGTGGGGTATTCGATACATCGAGCCGACGACATTGAAAGTGGCAAGGAAAAACCCGACCTCAATCATACCAGTATTGCGCTGACTTGTGATGACCGGCCTAGTGTCCTGGTTTACGTATATGCCTGGGATGTTCGGGGTAATTTTGGATATTGTGAAACCTATGTCCTGGTGCAAGACAACCGCAATCTTTGTCCAAAAATAGGCAGTGCCAGCATTTCGGGCAACATCAAAACCTTCTCCAACACTCCGGTTGAGAATGTTAAACTCAGCCTGAGTGGGATTCAAATTAAAGAAACAACGACTAATCTTCGGGGGCAATACCTTTTTCAAGAACTCAAAGAAAAAAACGATTATAGCGTAACCCCAAGCCTGAATGCCAACCACCTGGATGGGGTAAGTACCTACGATATTGTGCTCATTACCCGGCACATTTTGGGGCAAATGCCATTCGACAATCCCTACAAATTCATTGCTGCTGACGTTGACTTGTCTGGGTTTGTTTCAACCCTTGACATCATCCAGATCCGAAAGGTTATTTTGCGGATCGACCTGGAATTTAAAAAATGCCCCAGCTGGCGCTTTGTGGATGCCTCCTTCCAGTTTGCCAACAACAACGATCCACTTAGTGCGCCTTTCCCTGAATTGCGGAGTTACAACAACCTCAACAGCGAATTGCTGGGGGTGGATTTTGTGGGGGTCAAAATGGGAGACATTAGTGGGAATGCCTCTAAAGAAAACTTAAACGCTGCACCAGAATTGCGCAATAAGGTGGAAACTTCCTTGATTTTAAAGGGTTTACCAAGTGAAATAAAAGCGGGTACGGAATACCGGATTGCGCTGGATCTTCCAGCCAGTGCCGATGCTGCTGGCGCGCAGTTCAGTCTGGCTTTTGACCCAGCAGTCTGGCAATTTTCGAGTGTAGAACCACTGGCCGCAGGCTCCGAAAGTTTTGGCCTCAGTGATACCGAACGGGGCATTATTCGGGTATCCTGGCTCAAAAATGCCCAAAAATCTGGCGAGCTGGCTATCCTGGTTTTTAAAGCAAAACAATCTGTCGCAGCCAACCAACCCTTTCATCTGGCTGCAAAAGACCTTGCGCCGGAATATTACAGTCAGGCGGGTGAGTTGAAGAAAATAGTGCTGGAACATACCGTTGTGGATGGTGTTCCTACATTTGGCAATCAACTTTATCCGAATACGCCCAACCCCTTTAGCAACGCAACCAACATCGAATTTGACCTTGCCGAAGCAGGTTCAGCGGTATTGCTGATCAGTGATTTGTCTGGGCGCATCCTCAAAACCTTCATGCAAAATTACCCGATCGGGCACCACCAAATCGTACTTGAAAAAAGCGAATTGAACCAAACCGGCGTCCTGATGTACACTTTGAAAGCAGGCGGATTTGCGAAAACGATGAAGATGGTGGTTTATTAGCAGGCCATTAAAACTCAAATCTCAAAAAAGCTTACCTTCGCTTCATGAATTACTCTTTTTTCATAGCCAAAAAAGTAGCTGCAGCAGGTGAGCAGTCCTTTGCGCGGGTGATCATCAGGATCGCAGTGATTGCCATTGCCTTGAGTATCACGGTGATGATTTGTGCAACTGCACTTGTTTCGGGCTTCAAGCGCGAGATCAGCAGCAAGATTTTTGGCTTTTGGGGGCACATCCACATCACCAATGCCAGTGTGTATGAAAACCTGTTGGAAGAATCCTGGCTGACCAAAAAACAGGATTTTTACCCTTATCTTGATACCTTGGGACGCGTACCCTACCTGGAAGATCAGAAGATTTTTGGCCGCAGGTTCAAACGCATGCGCTTGACCAATGGCGGCGTTCGCCACATTCAGGTTTATGCCTTCAAAGGCGGAATCATCAAGGCCAAGGACGAAATAGAAGGGATTTTTTTGAAAGGCGTAGGAAGAGACTTCGACTGGCAATTTTTGAGTCAATACCTGGTGGCAGGCCGCCCCATTCGGATGCAGGATTCGGTTGCTTCAAATGAAATTCTGATTTCGCGCACCACCGCCAACCGTTTAAAGGTAGATGTAGGAGACGTTTTCAGGGTGCATTTTGTACAAAACGGGGAGCAACTCAAGCGCAGCTTCAAAATCTGTGGCATTTACAAAACTGGATTGGAAGAATACGATCGGCAATTTGCATTGGTAGACATTCGCAAAATTCAACAATTGCTGGGATGGACGGAAGACCAGGTAGCGGGATTTGAAGTGTTTTTGGACGACATCAATGACCTCAAGCCCCTTTCGGAAGCCATTTATTACAACCATATCCCCAAGGAGTTGTATGCGGAAACCATTCGCCAAAAATTTCCGGGAATCTTCAATTGGCTGGATTTGCAAAACATCAATGAGGTAGTCATCCTCAGTTTGATGGTCATCGTAGCCATCATCAACATGATCACCGCCCTGATGATCCTGATCTTTGAACGCACCAATATGATTGGGGTCCTCAAGAGTATGGGGGCACGCAACTGGGGCATTCGGCGTATATTTTTATATTACGCTGCCTACATCATCTTGAGCGGTTTGTTTTGGGGGAATCTGCTGGGAATAACTTTGTGTTTGCTCCAAAAATACTTCAAATTCATTCGGCTGGATGAAGAAAACTATTACCTATCATACGCACCGATTCACTTCAATCTTTGGAGCATTCTGGCTTTGAATGCGGGTACATTACTGGTTACCTTGTTGTTTTTGATCATACCTTCTTATCTGGTGAGCCGAATCAGCCCGGTAAAAGCCATTCGTTTTGATTGATAGATAAAATCTCTATTTTTCGAACCTTATACTTAAAGAAACATAAAACCGTTTTTGAGGCTGAATTAGCAGCAGATTTGTTAAGTTTGCGGGCGAATTGAGGAGTCGGGGATATTCTTCAAGATTCTGGAACCCAAACGCCAAACGTTATGGTCAGATATTACCTCAAAGTAGATGGTCGATTGAAAGAACTGGAACAACCTGAATCAGGATGTTGGGTCAATATTACCCCCCCTTTCAATCAAGAAGAGCTGGAAGAAGTTGCCCAAACTTTTGATACCCCTCTTGACTTCTTGACCGACTCTTTGGACATAGACGAACGTTCCCGTTATGAAATTGAAGATGAAGCCCGGCTAATTCTGGTCAATACTCCGGTACTCAATCCCACCGAGGAAGAAAACGACGCGATCTACATCACCGTGCCGATTGGCATTATCCTGGCTTTTGAGCACGTCATTACCATTACTTCAATTGAAAATCCGGTATTGCAGCGGTTTCTGGACGATAAAGTTAAAAATTTTGATCCGGCAGAGTCGGTTCAGTTTGTGCTCCAGATTTTGGAACACAATGTCTACCGGTTTTTGACCTGTTTGAAAAAACTTGACCTCAAGCGCAACTTAATCGAACAAGAGCTTTACCATTCCAGCCGCAATCGCGAGTTGCAGCAATTGTTGAGCATTGAAAAAAGTTTGGTCTATTTTGTAAACTCCCTCAGCGCCAATGACTTGCTGAATTTAAAGATGAAACGTACCGATTTTATGGGTATCCGGGAGGACGAAGAAAAATTTGACCTCTTTGAAGGCATCATCATCGACAATGGTCAGGCGCTTGAAATGTCGAACGTATACAGCAACATCCTCAGCGGAACGATGGATACTTACGCTTCCATCATTTCCAATAACATGAACGTTACCATCCATCGACTCACCCTTGTGACCATCTTTTTGGCGGTGCCAACCTTGATTGCCAGCTTCTTTGGGATGAACGTTCCGCTGCCGTTTCAAAGCAGTCGTTATGCAGTCTATTTTATTATTGTATTGGCCTTGGTCATCAGTTTATTGTTGGCCTGGTATTTTCAAAAGAAACGCCTGTTTTAAGCGGGAATCAAAGATGTATTGTCCATTCTTTTAGGTTTTTTCGCATGCGAATAAAATAAATACTTTTTTTATTATTTGATTAGACTGTACCTTTTTTTATTTTGTTTTCGCTACAAAATACCATAGTTCTTAAAATATCGTTAAAAAAAGCATACTTTTCCAGCAAACTCCGTACCCCACAGTTGCGGTAAAAATCAGTTGTCTTCCAGGTTTACTTCAGATAATTATTAATTTCGAAAGGTTTGTTTTAGCCTGCGAAAATGAGAGAAAGCATGAGAAACTACATCATTGCTTTACTGTGTTGTATTTTGCCCATTTGGCTCGCAGCGCAGATAAGGTGGGAAACTGGATTGTTACTTGGAGGTGCAGGGTATCAAGGTGACCTTAATCCTGAAAATTACCCGTTGCTACAAGAGGTGAATCCAGCATATGGTGGTTTTTTTCGCTATTATTTAACGCCTTCATTTTCAACTCGATTACTTGGATTTAGTAGTCAACTTAGTGGGAGTGATCAAAACTTTCCGACAGATGCACCGCATCGGCTGCGCAATTTTTCTTTTCGCAGCAATTTCACTGAAGTAGACTTTACCCTTGAGTGGGATCCTTTTGGAAAAGCGCATTACCCAGAAAGCAAATACCGGTACCGACCGCGGGTAACGCCCTATTTCTTTGCAGGGGCGGGTTTTGCCATTTTTACTCCAAAAACCGATTACCAGGTCGATTTTGAAAGGGATGAAAATATAGCCCGAGCCATTTTAGATGATCGGGAAAAAAGCCATCAAATCCAATTGCCCGTTTTCCCATTTGGAGGTGGTTTGCGGTTCGATTTGGGCAAAAAAACAACCTTGGCCTTGGAAGGTGGACTACGGTTTGCCGATAGCGATTACCTGGACGGCGTCAGTGCATCTGGTAACCCCAAACGCCGGGATTGGTACACGGTAGCAGGAATGAACCTCATCGTGCGGATGGGTGCGCGGGACAGCGATGGCGATGGATTTTTGGACAAAATTGACGCTTGTCCGCGCTTAAAAGGGGTAGAATCTGGGCGTGGTTGCCCCGATGAGGATGGAGATGGGGTAGAAGATGCCGAAGATGCATGCCCTGATGCCAAGGGTACTATCCTCACTGGAGGTTGCCCGGATACCGACCACGATGGGTTGATGGATACAGCAGATCGTTGCCCTCAAGATTCGGGAATAGTGGAGACAGAAGGCTGCCCGGACATGGACAATGATTGTATTGCTGATGTAGACGATGCCTGCCCCGAACTGGCCGGTATACCCAGCATGGGCGGTTGCCCGGATAGCGATTGGGATGGCGTTAGCGACAAAGACGACCCTTGCCCTACGGATAAAGGACTTCCAGGGTCAAATGGCTGCCCTGAGCCAGATACGGATTGTGACGGCCTCATCGACAAGTTTGACCGCTGCCCGGAAGTGGCCGACACCACCAACCAGTACGGCTGCCCGGATAACGACAAAGATGGTCTGATCGATCTGGATGACCGCTGCCCCGAAAAAGCCGGACCACTGGCCTTCAGAGGGTGTCCTGATACGGATTTGGATGGCATTCCTGATCCGGATGACCGTTGTCCGGAAATTGCGGACACTACCAACCAATATGGCTGCCCGGATACCGATAAAGATGGTTTGATTGACCTGGACGACCGCTGCCCCAAAGAGTTTGGTCTGCTTACTCGCCTGGGTTGTCCTGATTTGAAAAAGGAAGACAAAGAGGTACTGCTCAGGGCGCGCAAAGAAGTACGCTTCAAAACGGGAAGTGCAATCTTGTTGCCGAGTTCGAAGAAAATCCTGAACCAGGTTGCCTCGCTGATGAGCCGTTATCCGGCCTATCACCTCGCCATACATGGACATACCGATAGCCAGGGCAAAGAAGACTTCAACTTGACCCTTTCAAAAAAACGGGCCAAATCATGCTACGATTACTTGCTTTTGCGTTCTATCGACGCTAAACGCATAGAACATGAAGGATTCGGCGAAACCAAGCCCATCGCAGACAATAAAACTGCGCAGGGAAGGGTGCAAAATCGCCGGGTCGAATTTTTGTTGGATGTAAAGCAGTAAATAACGCAGAAAAATTACCTTCCCGATTTTGGGGTTTGAATAGGAAGTCGAACGGTTCATTTCAAATGAGCTTCCTATTCAAACTCCGCTCAAAAAATCGGGAAGTAATTTTTTGCGCCAGACTAATGTCCTTATTTTGTCCAAAAATCGTTTTGAGTATGAAAAAAATGATCCTTTTTTTTGCTTTGATTGTTTCGTCCCAAATGATCAAAGCCCAATCCTTATGGGAGGCAGGTTTATTTGTGGGTACAGCTGGTTACTCCGGTGATGTTACTCCTTCTCTAACGCCTCGTCTTCAAGATTTTACGCCCAGTGTTGGCATGGTTGCCCGCACCAACATCAACAATCACTTTGGGTTTAGAACGGGCTTCTCTTACCTTAAGCTTCAAGGGGATGATGAAAACTATGATAGTCGAAAATCCCGTGATTTTAATTTCAAAACCACGTTGATTGAGTTGAGTATTCTCGGTGAATGGGAACCGTTTGGGTCCAATCGTTACTACACTGATGCCGCGGGCAGCGTCAATATGGATCGTTTGATTTCTCCTTACCTATTTGCCGGAGTTGGACTACTTGGTGGTGTTTTGAATACCAATTTTACCAATTACCAAGGCTCAAATGAAACCATCCTGGCGGGTATTCAAAAGGATAAATCTTACGGAAACTCGCTGATTGGAATCAGTGTGCCGGTTGGTATTGGCGTCCGTTTCGACATCAACAAAACCTTTACTTTAGCAGTTGAAACCTCTGTTCGCGGCAGTTTCAGTGACTATCTGGATGGCATCAGTTTCTCTGGAGGCCCAGATGCAAAAGACATCTATTTGTCCTCTGGGTTGTTGTTGTTTTACCGTTTTGGAAATCCTAAATGAGGTTTGTTGTAGTATTGTAGGTGATGAAATGAGTCCGTCACCCCGAATTGCTGCTGAATCTAATCACTTTAAGCTCCTCTATTCGGGATGACGTACTTCATCTCCTTCCTTTTGTTTGTATTCGTGAATACAGCAGATCTAGTGCCTGCGCACAGCCTTCCATTCGTCTTGAAAGAATATCCTGGGATTGCGCTGAAATGCCTTAAAGTCATCTTGAGACAAATGCCCCTGATAGGGAACATAGTAGTGGTCAGGACGGCCATTGCGCCAAAGCAATACATAAGCAGGATGCTGGTCTTTGATGGCTGGCCAAAGTACACTCGTCCACCAGTTTGGCACAGGAATCTGTTCGCATCCGGTTTCTGAAAGCACCATCACTTTTTGGTGTTGGGCAGCCAATTGAGACATGGTTGCCAGACTATTGGAAAGCCTCGCCTTAAAAAAAGCAGTAGCGATGGAATCATTGGCATTGCGGTGGTAAGTATCAAAACCAATCAGGTCTACATAGTCGTCACCCGGATACCGCTCCATGTAGTGTTGCGCTGACTTGAATTCTGCGGGGGAATACGCATAAAGTAAATTGTTTACACCTCTGGCTTTCAGCCGGTCTACGGTCATTTTCCACAAGGCGACATATTCTTGAGGCGTGCAGGATTTTTCGCCCCACCAAAACCAGGAGCCGGTATGCTCGTGGTATGGCCGAAAAATGATGGGAATTTTTTTACCTAAAAACCCCGTTTTCAAACTCAACATAAAATCGGCAACCTTGTCGATCCAGGCCAGGTAAGCCTCGTGTTTGGTACCTCCGGGTAAGACGTGCCGAATGGCAGTGGTCGTATCCCAGGCCGAACTGCCATTGAAGGGGTTGCGCAAGTGCCAACTGATGGTATTGATGCCCCCCATCTTGTAGGCAAATTTGATCAAATCGCGCATGCGATCAAAAGGTACGGAATCCAGGTTTACAGGGTCGTTCAATTCCAGGTGACCCAAATCCCAACCAAAAACGGCAGGATAACTCCCGACGCTTCTTCGAACATCCGATTCTCCAGGTTGGTATTTCCAGCCAACGCCGTAGGCCAAATCGTCTTGATGGCCAAACAGCACCAGGCTGTCTTTCATGGCTTGGTGTAAATCAGCATAAAGCTTCCGCACTGCTTTGCTGGCCTTCGCATCAGCAGGGTTTTGAGCAAATACTTGCAGCGTCATTCCCAAGCTGAACAGTAGGCCAATTGTCCATTTTTGACAATGTATTGATTGTTTTAAAGATGAGCCTTTCATTAGGTATTTCTTTACAAGATAAAATTTTTTATCTTTACCCAAGTTGAGAGGAAAAAAATAAGTGCTGATTAATATTGAACCAGCACTTGTCAAAAAAAAACAACGATTCCAACGATGACACCATTCAGACATTTTAGTGATAGCCCCAAGTTTACCCATCGCCTTCGCCAAGGCGGCTTATATGTAGCCGTTGCTGCACTTTTGGCCACTCATACTGCTTGCTCAAATTCGGGTAGTAGCGGAGATTGGGAAGCTGTAACAGAGTACGAAGTAACCAAAGGCGTAAAAACCACCCTGGAAGAAGTAGAACCAGACAAGTTTGAAGTTGTAGATGAACAAGTGGTAGAAGGTAAAGATGCTTCCAGCGTCGTTGTCAAAAGACTTACCGGACAGGTAGATACACTGAGTTTGAGCCAGGCACAAACCCTGGTAACCAATTCGGATACCACCACCCACTCAAGGAGTTCATCGCATTACCATGGTCACAGCTTAGGCCGCATCTTGTGGTGGAGTTCGATGGGATACATGATGGGTCGCAATTTCAACAGCACTTCTCCAGCGGGCATTTACCGCAATGGGTCGTCTTATGCAGGTGTAACCGATCAATTGCGCAGTACTGCACGTACCCGCACTGAAATGCGCCCCATCAGAGGCCGCAGTGGATTTTTTAGCCGCAGTGGCCGTTCTGGTTTTGGTTCCTAATCTGATCCCGGTAGAATAACCGTATGTTAAAACATCAACTGCCCCAGTTGCCCAATGCCTTGTTTGCTGAATTGGGCTGGGACTATTTCCTTTCTCCTGAAGGCAATGAATACCTTGCCACTGAGGTTGTAGAAATCAGCAACACCGAGCGGGATGCCTTTTACAGTGCGGGCAATCGACTGTATGCCCGTTTTGTAGAAGCTGCCGAGCACGTGCTGAACAACAATCTCCTGAGCACCATGGGCATACCGCCCAACCTCTACGAACTGATTCGCTATACCTGGGAAGACGATCGCCACCTGCACCTCTACGGGCGTTTTGATCTTGCCGGAGGCACGGATGGATTGCCGCTGAAAGTACTCGAATTTAACGCCGACACGCCCACCTCTGTACCCGAAACTGCCATCATTCAATGGGCGCAATTGCGTGCCAATGGCATCCCCGAGGATCGGCAATTCAACTTTGTGTACGAGGCCCTGGTCGACAATTTCAAACGCCTCAAAGAGCTGAATCCTGGTCGGGAAGCGGCCATCCTTTTTTCTACACTCAAAGGCGCACCCGAAGACGACCACAATACCCAACTCTTGCAAACGGCAGCCCGCGAAGCTGGCTTTGAAACCGCTTTTCGTTACGTGGATGAAGTCATCTTCTCCGAAATAAACGGCATTTTCATCACTGATGAGGAGGACAATACAACCCAATTTCCATTTTGGTTCAAACTCATCCCCTGGGAATACATCGCCCTGGATGAGCCGGAATTGCTGCGTTTGTTGACCAAAATTGTCACTCGTGGACTGGCAGTGGTACTCAATCCTGCGTACACTATGCTGTTTCAATCCAAAGCCATTTTGGCCTACCTATGGGAGTTGCAGCCGCACGACCCGCTGCTGCTGAAGTGCAGTTTCAAAGAACCTTTTGGACGCGAGAATTATCCATTTGTAGAAAAAGTAGTACTGGGCCGGGAAGGCGCCAACGTGGCCATTTTTGACGAGGATGGTTTGCCCGAAACGGCCACCAACGGCGATTATGGAGATCAAATCAAAGTGTACCAATCCCTGGCGCAACTGTCACGCGATGACGATGGCCAATATTACCAGGCCGGGGTGTTTTTTGCTTACGAGGCCTGCGGTCTGGGGTTTCGGCGCAGCCCAAACCGGATCATTGACAATGGCGCTCAGTTTGTGGGGCATTGGGTGAGGGATGAGGTGGAGATGAAATAGATTTTATTTCCAGGAAAAAATCATCATTTTAGGCTATCGAAAAAAAACACCAGAATCATGACACCATCTTACAATCAAAAAGAACATGTACTCCATCTGATCTACGAATCCTTTGACCAGGTGCTACTGGAAGATGGCGTATCCCTCCATGAAACGATCGCGATTGACAATTATTATGCGACTGACAAAGAGGAAGTACAGATCAAAAATGATGAGCGGAAAGACTGGAAAAAACTGATTGACGATCCTGAGTTAGAAAAAATACACGGGATTGGCGGTTTGTGTTTTTATGATGCCAAAGGACTACGGTTTCACTTGCCAGCTTACATGTGTCTGACCATCCATAAGCCGTATGCAGATGTTAATGAAAGCCTGATGTTTACGTTGACCCATTTGGAAGCATACAATCTGGAACGGTTTGCCATTCTGACTGTTGAGCAAAAAAAGGCGGTCAAGGTTTTTTTGACTTATATTTGGTACAATACTGGCTTTGCATTTGAGTACAATTTTGCAGAGATTGAGGCAGCGATTCGGGATTATTGGGGTGGGGGGGCTGTCCGCTAGGGCAAGTTCCCTTAACTTCCAAAAGCAACGCTGGTGCATGGTCTTCAGACCTGCACCTATTATTCCTGCGTCTGCAGACCTTAGCCTGACGGCTATGGTCTGTAGACGCGGGGATAATCGGAACAAGTCATGAGACTTATTCCAGCGGTACACTTGCACCAGCGGATAATTTCTCCGCTGGCGCAAGTGTTGCACAGCAGCGGACTGCTGGTTCAACGTCTGAAGACAGCGGTAGTGCAATGTTTTTGGATGCCTTCGAAGACTTGGGCCAGCGGGGGCTGTCAGCGTATCGTTGGATTTAATAGTGTTCTATACCAAAAACAATTTCCTCCTAAATTTCAGAACAATGTAACTTTGCAAAAAAATAAGACCCTATGGATGCGAAAGAACTGCTCGATCTGGTCTCAGGTGGCGAAAACAGTCGGGTACAACTCAAAGAGAATGTCACCAATGCGACCAGTGTGGCGCAAGAGATCGTCGCGTTTGCCAACAGCAAGGGCGGTAAGTTGATCATTGGGGTGAACGACAAAACTGGTGATATCGTCGGGCTTTCCTTTGCTGACCTTCAAAGGATTAACAATATGCTGACCACTGCCGCCAATGAACATGTGAAAAGCGCCATTGTCATTGATACGGAGACAGTGGATGTAGATGGGAAAAAAGTGATTGTAGCCCATGTTCCTGAAGGAAACGACAAGCCCCACACCGACAAGGATGGTCTTATTTTTATCAAAAATGGTTCTGACAAACGCAAAGTAACCAGCAAGGAAGAACTATCCCGAATGCTGCAAAGCAGCGGAAACCTCTACGCAGAACAAATGCTGATTCGAGAATCCAGCATTAAAGACCTGGATTGGGGTTTGTTTCGCGAGTTTTACGAAAAAAAATACCAGGAAGACATTGCCCTCGAGGATTTTCAGGCTAAAGTCGAGAACCTGACTTTGGGCGCGGAAGGAAAGATCAATTTGGCGGGCAACCTGCTTTTTGGCAAAAATCCACAGCGACTTAGTCCCAATTGCTACATCGCGGCAATCTGGTTTCAAGGCAATGATTTGGCCGGCACCAAGTACCTTTCCAGTGAAAACATTGGTGGCGATATGCCCCGCATGTTCAAAGACGCCCGAAAGTTTGTGATTGGCTGCCTGCGCAAGGTGCAAAACGGCAAGGATTTCAATAGTCTGGGCGATTTGGAAGTGCCCGAAATAGTCATCAATGAATTGTTGATCAACGCGTTGATTCATCGGGATTATTTCGTCCACGATTCAATTAAGGTGTTTGTTTTTGACAACCGCATCGAAATAAAAAGCCCTGGAAAATTACCCAATAGCCTGACTACCGAGCAGATCAAAGCAGGGCTCAGTCGGCGCAGAAACCATATTTTAGCCTCTTATGCCCTGGATTTGTTGCCGTACCGGGGAGCAGGAAGCGGCATTCTTCGTGCCTTACAAGCCTGGCCGGCAATTGAATTTCACAATTTCCCGGAGACCGAGCAATTCAATGTCATCATCCATCGACCAGCGCATGAAACTCAACTGTGACAGCATTCATTTTACCAGCTGGCGCAAGTCTTTCACCGCAACGGACAGCTGATCCGCTGGTACAAGACTGGAAGACCAGCGGTGAAATCAACACCTCAGCCAACCCTGCACCAGTTGGCGTAAGTCTTGACGCTGGTGCATGGAATTCTATGTTGAATTCCATGCACCAGCGCCAATCTATGAAAATTAATGGTGAAGACTTGGGCTAGCGGCTATCTTATAGCACCTAATCCAATTTTAATCTCAGAACTCACTTTACTTCAACGGATTTGGCGGATTCAGATAAGGAGCTAGAAACCGGTACACCTCATCCCTTGATTCGCGCGCCAATTTGGTATCAATTCGGTTAAAAATATGCCCACCAGGCGCATCCTGATAGATCTTGTACTCAAATTTTTTACCATTGGCCTTTAACGCATTGATCAAAGCTTCCACTTCCAAAACGTTGACATCTTCATCATTGGTATTGGTATGCACCAGCAAAGGCGTTTTGAGCTTCTGCGCATTCCATACCGGCGAGCGACGGCGGTACTCGGCCACATTTTCCGAAGCATCTTTGCCGATATGGGAGGAATTGGAAAACTCTTCCCGGTAACCCTGGGTTTTGTAGCCCATGCGGGCAATCAAGTCGCTCACGGGTACGCCCGCGTAGGCGACCTTATAATCTTCTGGATGGTCAAAAATATTCATCAAGGTGATCATCCCGCCATGACTCCAACCCATGATGCCCACATGTTCGGCGTCAACTTGCGGCAGGTTTTCTACCGCCCAGCGTTTTCCGGCCAGTACATCATCATTCTCATAATCGCCATAGTCGATTTGTTTGTAAAAAGAGCTGCCGTAACCCGTGCTACCCCGGTATTCAGGCGCAATAATGATGTAGCCCTGATCCAATAATTCACGAACGATATGCCAATTGAAGGTATTAAAATCGCCGTGTACGCCGCCGTGGATCAGCACCATCAAGGGGAGTTTTTTGGCCGTGGCAAATTTTTTAGGGATAAAGGTGTAGGCCTGAATGACCAAGGGATTAGTAGCGCCCTGCCCTGAAGGATTTTTAATGACGTGCGGCGGCTTGCTGGTGTACCGTACTTTGTCAATCACGGCGATGTCATCCAAATTTTGATGCCATTGGAGGTCGTCAATGGCTTTAGTTAGGCCTTGCTCCATGAATTGGAGGCGATCTTCGAGTACTTTGATGCGATCAGCGGCAGCTTCCGGTGTTTGTGCGAAGCCATAAGCGCTGATCAAGCAGAGTGCAGCGATGGTGTAAATTTTATGCATATTGGATTGCTTTAGTTGGGGTTAAAATAGGCAATTTATGTTTGGGAAGGGTGAATATGTGCTAGAAATTAAATTGGCTTGTTTTTTGGGGTTATCCTTGAAATCTCGGAGTTGAAGTCCGAGATTTCAAGGATAAATCAGGAAATGGCTCAGTATGATAAATTAAAATTACTGTTAAGAGGTTCGTTTTACTTGTGTTATCTTTATTTTGCAGTTCGTATAAGCAAACCATAGCTATGACACTACAAAAAAAGATTATGGCAAAACAAGAATCCCCAAACACAGATGAACCAATCTTTAGGTACGCCGAATTAAAGCCAAAGGAATTTACACCGGCAAATGGAGAAGATGTGGAACCATTGGCCGAAAACATAAAACTATGCTGCATGTTTTTACATCCTAGCATTACTTTGGGAAAGGATTTTTTCAATTTAAAAATCAATGAGCATAAAACCGTTAAATTTTATTGCTTATATCCTTTATACAAAGAGGAAATGGATTTTAAATTGAAAAATAGTGCAGATGCTCTAATTGACAAATTTGAGAAGTACAATATTAGAGATGTAATTGACATAAATAGAAGAAACACTTGTATTAATAAAGGATTTTTGGGCTTGTGGTAAAGAATACAGCTATCTTCCATCAAGAATTTGAAAACCACATCGTAAATCGGATTGGCGATCAACATTCTTTATCGCCCCTTATACCACAGCACCTCAAAAAAATCAATCAGGGGCAACTTTCTCATTGAAAACCCGTGTCAATATGTATGATCCAACAATACCAACTACTAGCCCGATCGTAAGAATCACCAGGCTGTCGGTAAAAGGGTTTAAATATTTTCCCAAATAGGCTTGTTCGCGGATGGTATCCATCAGCGTTGGGTTCATCAGCAGGAAAGCAGTCATGAACAAAGCGAAACCACCCACTCCCACAATGGATGTGCCAAATCCCTGCAACACCCCATCCATATAATTGCCAATGTTGTCTGGATGAAGTCGATAATAGGCTTGAATGGCCTGGTACAAAAACAGGAATTGAAGTAAGGTGCTAAACACATGTACTTCGTTGCGGTATCCTAGACCAATGGAATACATCAGTAAAAAAAAAGCAATGGAGCCCAGCAACATCCATAAGCCCATTCTGATTGAGATAGCAGCCATAATCAGTTGATTTTTGTATTTCTTAGATTTTCACCCTACAAAAATCATTGATTTATAAACACAAAATATTACATCGTTCTTGAAGATAGTTGCAACATTCACACATTCTTCGCTGGTTCAACGAATTCTCGGCTTCGAATCACTCTTCATTCAAAAAATCATCACTTCTTTCCTCCGGAAAATCCAGTTCCAACTGTACCCCCCCTTCCGCTTCATTTTCTTTCTCCAGATTGGACATGGTCACGCCCAGCAAGCGCACCACCGGAGCCTCTTCCACGTGTTGATCCAGGAGTTCTTGCACGATGCGGATAAGTTCGTCCAGGTTGCGAATTTCAGAAGCAAAAGAGCGGCTGCGGGTGAGGAGTTTGAAGTCGGGCGACTTGAACTTGATGGTCACCGTGCGGCCAAAGTTTTGGTTTTTTTCCATGTAGCTGAATATCCCTTCGGCCAGATCGGTCAATTTGGACTTCATCACTTCGGGATCGCTCACATCTTCGTTGAAGGTGCGTTCGGCGCCGATCGATTTGCGGATGCGGTGGGGATTGACCTCGCGGTTGTCGTCGGCGCGTACAATGCGGAAGTAGTAGCGGCCAGCCTTGCCAAACAGCCGCACCAGGTCGGCTTCGCTGCGTTGCTTGAGGTCATTGCCGGTGTAGATGCCGTGGTTGTGCATTTTGCGGGCGGTTACTTTGCCCACGCCATGAAATTTTTCGACGGCCAATTGCTCCAAAAAGGGTATCGCTTCTTCAGGGGTGATCACTTTGATGCCATTGGGTTTGTTGATGTCGGAAGCGATTTTGGCGAGGAATTTGTTGAAAGAGACCCCCGCAGAGGCAGTTAAGCCAGTTTCTGTTTCAATGCGCTTGCGGATTTCTTGTGCAATGAGCGTAGCGGAGGGCAGATTTATTCTGTTTTCGGTGACATCCAGGTAGGCTTCATCCAGCGAAAGTGGCTCCACCAGATCGGTGTAATCCAAAAAAATACCGCGTATTTGATTGGAAACGCTGCGGTAGACCTCGAAGTGCGATTTGACAAAAATCAGGTCGGGACAAAGTCGCCGCGCCATTCCCCCCGACATGGCGCTGCGCACCCCGTACTTGCGAGCTTCGTAGCTCGCCGAGGCCACCACGCCGCGCGGCCCGCCGCCGCCCACTGCCACGGGCTTGCCCCGCAGATCGGGGTTGTCCCGTTGCTCCACCGAGGCGAAAAAAGCGTCCATGTCAATGTGAATGATTTTGCGCATTGTCCACAATTTGCATCATTTTCACAAAAGGCAACACTTTTCTTAAAGATAATTTTTCCAATTGGGCATCTTTTGGTTTATTTTTTTGAGTAAGTTGCAGGTCTAATGACGCGACTTATGAGAATGATATTTGTGTTGACTTTCCTGGCTTTGAGCCAATTTTCCTTCGCCCAAGGCAAGTGGAAACCCCTCTTCAACGGCAAAAACCTCAAGGGTTGGGACCTGAAAATTCGGGGGTACGCACTAAATGAAAACTTTGGCAATACCTTCCGGGTAGTGGATGGCAAACTCCAGGTGGGCTACGAAGCCTACACCGATTTCAACGAGCAATTCGGGCATATTTTTCACAAAAAAACTTTCAGTCATTACATCGTTGCGGCAGAGTACCGCTTCATCGGCAAGCAAGCGCCCAAAGGGCCGGACTGGGC
>NZ_JBBAKG010000066.1:25419-33868 GCF_040403615.1 Haliscomenobacter sp.
GTAATGGTGCTGGGCGATTCCATCGTCAAACACATCGTCAATGGCGATACGGTAATGACGTATTCCAAACCACAAATCGGTGGGGGAGTGGTCAGTGGATATGATCCCGCAGATAAAAAAGACGGCCAACTCTTGACTTCCGGTACCATTTCGCTGCAAAGTGAAAGCCATCCGATCGAATTCCGCAAAGTGGAAGTGATGGATTTGGAAAAGTATTACCGGAAGAAACAAAAGTGATTGTAGAATGAGTTAAGGAACTAACCATAAAACCCGAATCAGCATGAAAATCTATTCCATGCCTAAATTGTTGATTTT
Source organism: Haliscomenobacter sp. (assembly GCF_040403615.1). Taxonomy (NCBI): domain Bacteria; kingdom Pseudomonadati; phylum Bacteroidota; class Saprospiria; order Saprospirales; family Haliscomenobacteraceae; genus Haliscomenobacter; species Haliscomenobacter sp. Next base: position 25,735 of record NZ_JBBAKG010000066.1, read on the forward strand.
TTTTTCCATGCTTGCTGTCGTTGCCCGACTTCAAGCCCAAAAGGGCTCTAGCACCAGTTTCGAGCAGGTCATCGCCTTGCGTAGCGTGAGTAGCCCCATGCTTTCTCCCGATGGTAAACAAATTGCTTTTACGGTCAACAGCACGGACTGGAAAGACAACAGCTACGACACCGAAATTTGGTTGGCACGCGAAGGCGAAGAACCCTTTCAATTGACCCGCGCCACGAAGGGCAGCAGTAATTCTCCTAAATGGTCTCCTGATGGAAAATGGCTTGCATTTATTAGTAGTCGCAACGATAAGAGTCAAGTGTTTGTCATTCGACCCAATGGGGGCGAGGCACTACAGGTCAGCTATGAAGAAGAAGGTGTAGGCAGTTTCGAATGGTCACCTGATGGCAAGCAATTTGCCCTCGCCAAGCTTGATCCTGAGTCCAAAGAAGAAAAGAAGAAAAAAGAGCGCTACGGCGGCTGGGCTGCAGATGATGAGGAATATCGACTCTCCCATTTGTGGTTGCTGGATTTTAAACCTGATTTGCTGCCTTTGCCCAATGAAATGCCTTGCTATGAAGAAAAAAAAGACTCTGCTTCCAAAAGCGATTGCATTACCTACCCAAAAGCGGTTCGACTGACGGAAGGAAGTTTCACCGTGAATGGATTTGAATGGTCGCCAGACGGCAAGCTGATTGCGTACACGCGGCAACCCAATCCGTTGATCAATTTTTCGGTTTACACTGACATTGAAGTCATCGAAGTAGCAAATAAAAAAACGAGAACTTTGGTCAAAAACCCTTCTGTAGACAATTTTGTTGGTTGGGCACCCGATTCCCGGCAAATCCTTTTTGTCAGCAGTTTGAACGATACCACCTCGTATTACTATAAAAATGATCAACTTTTTGTCATGGATCTTTTGGGAGGAAAACCGACTCAACTGGCCAAGGACTTTGATGAAGACATCAGCAGCATTTCCTGGAACCCCTCGGGCATCTACTTTACTGCTTTTCAGCGTACCAAACGGCATTTGTTCCGAGTAGACCCCTCTACAGGGCAAGTTAAACCCATCACCAGTGGCAATGACATTCTGGGAGGATACAGCTTTTCCAAAGACGGCAAAATCCTGGTCTATAGTGCATCCAATGCCAGTGCACTGGCGGAGGTATTCAAAACACCCCTTGCCCCTTTCAAGCCGCTGCAAATTACCAATATGACCAAGCAAATCAGTACCTGGAAAACGGCGGTAAGTGAAGTCATCACTTGGTCTAGCAGCGACGGTGCCGAGATCGAAGGCGTACTCCACAAGCCACAACAATACGATCCTGGTAAAAAATATCCTTTGCTGGTGATCATTCATGGCGGCCCAACTGGTACCGATGTTCCTCAACCCGTGCCAGGTGGGGTGTATCCAGTGTTGCAATGGCTGGAAAAAGGCGCATTGGTGTTGCGGGTTAATTACCGAGGATCGGCAGGTTACGGTGAAAAATTCCGTTCACTCAACTTGCGCAACCTTGGGGTAGGCGACATGTGGGATGTGCTTTCTGGAGTCGACTTTTTGATTGCCAAAGGGATGGTTGACAAAGATCGAATGGGCTGTATGGGTTGGAGTCAGGGTGGGTACATTTCCGCTTTTTTGACCACCAACACTGATCGATTCAAAGCCATCTCAGTAGGTGCGGGTATTTCCAATTGGATGACTTATTACGTAAACACGGATATCCATCCGTTTACCCGTCAATACTTGCAGTCGACCCCCTGGGATGACCCTCAAATTTATCAGAAAACCTCGCCGATTACCAACATCAAAAAAGCCAAAACGCCTACCTTGATTCAGCATGGGGAATTTGACCGAAGAGTACCCATTGCGAATGCCTATGAATTGCTGCAAGGTTTGCAAGACAACCACGTTCCTGCCAAATTGATAGTGTACAAAGGCTTCGGGCATGGCATCACCAAACCCAAAGAACGCCTTGCCGCATTGTGGCACAATTGGCAATGGTTCAATAAATACTTGTGGGGTGAAGAATTGGAATTGCCGGTTGGAAAGTAGGGGATTGATTTTTCATGGCGTTGACACAGCAACTGCGGCGGGTTATTCTTCTTGCCGCAGCTTTTCAATTTCTTCAATGCTCAATCCTGTAATGTCTGCAATTACTTCGTTTTCATAACCTTTTTGGATTGCATTTTTGGCTATGTCAAGCGTTTTGGCGTTTTCCACTTTGGCGATGGTTATTTTACCTGCTTCTTTATTTTTGGCTTGCGTTCTTTCTTCCGGTGTCAAGTTTTCAAAGCTGATCAATTCAATCGCCATTTTGATTCCTTCGTTTGCGGTATTTAACGCTGGCCGCTCAGGATTGTGAATCGATTGATAAATCAAATCCAGCCAATCTCTAATTTGCTGGGGTGTCCCTGTATCGGGATGATTGGGATTGAGACAAACGAACTGATGGCCGTACAAATCTCTAATCTCTCCTTTTAAATTCTGGGGATTGAAATTCAAAAGCAGAACCTCATCTTTGATGGGTTTGCCGTTTTTTTCATTGATGGTATAAGGTGCAGTCAGGACAACGATGACATAGACCGTTTGATCAACATTGTATTCTTTGGCCGTCCGTTGTTGTTCAGCAATCAGCATTAAAAAATAGTGCAGAAAACGGTCGAAATGGTAGTCGTATTCAATTCTTTGGATTTCAATTACCATTCTTTTATCCACCGATTCTGCAAAAATATCCAACTCAAAGTCGATGTATCCAATTTTCGGATCAAACTTTTTTTCCGTTTCAATTTTATCAACCTCAATTTCAATTCCCAGAATATCCCGCACAAAAGCCTTGAATACGATTTTATTCGTAAACGCTTTTTTGAAAATGACTTCGTTGTCGAGATTGCCCAGCATATGAAAAGAAGTTGTTTTGATTTTCAACAAAGATACAAGAAAAGTAGTAAAAGTCAATTCAAATGATCAGTTATTTTTTATCCAGATCCTTTTAACCATTCATTAGTGAAAGCTCCAATCCGTTCAATTGTCCACTCCAATCCCTGCAATCTGCCCTTCATCCACCTCGAAATTGATCTTCAACGGAGAGTTTTTAAAACTGATTATCGTAACGGGCCCACTTATATTGAGTTTGTCTACTTCAAGTCCTTTGATTTCGCCACCCATTTGCTTCAGTACACCGAGGTGTTGGGCGATCGGGAATCCATCTTTGAAACCTGGCGCAAAATGGTTGTCAATCAAAGCCTTGATCGTCTCTTCATTGCCTGAAGTGATGGCACTCAGGAAAGTTTGAATCAATTCCCGGTTGGGATGTTGATCCAGCGATACGTTGGTTCCCGCGCCACTTACTTTGATTTCGGGGACAAAGTTGGGATCAAAGCAAGTTCGGGCGCACACGTTGGCCAGGCGGTTCCATTCCCGGCGCGTGGCATTGGTCAGTAGAATCACCGTCAAATCCTCATCCACATACCGCAAGAAATCGCAGAAATAGATGCCGTTGCCTCCGTTGTGGGCAATGAGGGTGGTATTGCGTGGGGTGTTAAAAATGGCCCAGCCATAGCCGTAATAGCTGTCTGCTCCTTCACCTTCGGCGATGTGTTTGGTGTAGTATTTGGTCTTGGCAGCCTTGCTCAGGATTTTTTCGCCAGCCAGGGCCTGGTGCCATTTGTACAGGTCCTCTACATTGCTCAGGATGCCGCCATTGGCGCGCAAGTGCCAGTAAGGGCCGTCGGCAGCCCAGTTTTTTTGGTTGATTTTGCCCCAGTTTTTTTCGCCACGGTAGCCAGTCGCCACGGTTACTTTCCATTTGGGAATGACGTAGCCGGTTTGCGCCATGCCTGCCGGTTTGAAAAGGTATTTGTTCAAAAAAACTTCGTAAGACGCTCCAGTGATCTTTTCGATCACGATCCCCAGCAGACTAAAGCCAACATTGGAATATTCGTATTGTTTACCGGGTTCAAAAAGCAGGGGTTTGCTGAAAGCGAGTCGGGCAAAAGAATCCCGATCAATGCTTTCGTAATCGTCGCCGATGGCCCCGGCAAAACCAGCGCTATGCGTCAACAGGTGGTGCAAGGTGATGCCCTTTTTATCGGCAGGAACCTGGTCAAAATACTTGGTGATGGGATCTTGTACACTCAACTTGCCCATCATCTCCAGTTTGAGAATGGCAGCTCCGGTGAATTGTTTGGTGACAGAGCCGATGCAGGAGATGGTCTGTGGTGTGAAAGCAATTTGTGTTTCCCGATTGCTCATTCCGTACCCTTTCTTGAAGATGTCTCCTTTCCAGGCCACCAGTACACTGCCACTGAACTGGTGTTCTTTGGCCAAACCACTGAGGAGTTGATCGATTTTTTGGAAAGCCGGGTTTTGCCCAGCCGCGCTTATGGTAAGCAGTAAAAAGAGAGCGATCAGGTGATTTTTCATAAACAAGGTGATTTTTTGCGTCATGCTAAGGTGGTCAAAAAAACAAAGCAGCTAAGCTGCCCATAAAAGTGACAAAAAAAACTCAATTGTGATTGCCTAAAAATTTGGGGAAGCATAAATCCAAACACACGCTGAAAAAAAGCCCTATTGGAAGAAAAATTGCCAGGGGGTCTTTTTTTGCGTATACATAAATCCTACATTGTGGGAGGGAAAGTTATCTCCGTTACTTAACAAACAAAGACAAGCAAAAAACATGAAGATTTACCGCACTGCCCAAGGCATCGTAATCGAATCTGATGGCCAATTTTTTCTTTCTAACCAGCACAATTGGGACAATTACCTCAACCGCGACAACCTTTTCCAGGAAATTGCCCACGAAATAAAATCGTTGCGTCCAGACGGTGATTTGCAAAGCCTGATCAGCACACAGTTGCTGGCCCCGATTCTAGGGCAGGAGGTTTGGGCTTCTGGGGTCACTTATCTGCGCAGCCGCGAAGCGCGCATGGAAGAATCCAAAGACTCGGGTGGTGGTGATTTTTATGCCAAAGTATACGATGCAGAACGTCCCGAGCTGTTTTTCAAAGCGACCGCTGCCCGTACGGTTGGATCTGGACAAACTGTGCTGATCCGCCGCGACTCCAAATGGAATGTACCAGAACCCGAATTGACCCTGTTTTGCACTTCATCCGGCAAAATAGTGGGGTACACCATCGGCAACGACATGAGCTCACGAGACATCGAAGGAGAAAACCCACTTTATTTGCCCCAGGCAAAAAGCTATGATGCCTCGGCTGCATTGGGTCCTTGTGTGTGGGTTCCTGAAATCCCCATCGCCCTGGAAACAGAAATCTCTATTCAAATCAAGCGCGAAGCGGAAACGGTATTTTCTGGCAACATCCAACTCAACCGCATGAAGCGCAACCTGCCAGAATTGGCCTCCTGGTTGTTTCGCGAAACCTCTTTCCCCAATGGCGTTTTTTTGATGACCGGAACGGGAGTCGTGCCTCCCAATGATTTTACGCTGTTGGTCGGTGATGAAGTGAGCATCCAAATTGCCGGAATCGGAGAGTTGGTGAATGTGGTGGGAATACGGTAACTCTTGGGGGCGATAAAAAAATGAACACTTATTTTGCCCCACTACTTGTTACTCCTTCTCCGTTTTCTCCCTCAATCTTTCGTAAGGCAGCCAATCTACGGCATCCTTCCAGTCTAGCCACTGCAAGGCATTGAAGCGTTTTTTGTAATCATAAAACGATGATTCGTGGTGGGCAAAACCCGGGTAATAAAACGTAATGCCCAATTGTTTGGCTGCATATATTTCCAGCAGCATGGTATGTACTCCGAGGCTAAATGCACGGTAAGCGGGATGGAACATGGCATAAATGCTCGACAAAGACTTAGAGGTGTGATCAATTAAACTGGATGCAATCAGGGCATCGCCGTCGTACACATCCAGCAACAAGCCCCGCGTGGGCAAACTCTCGTGGGTGGTGGTAATGAAATCGTAAATACTGTCCGGAGCATTGCGCTCAAACCGATCGCGGTGCAACAAAAAAAGTCGGTGGTGCGCTTCCGTAGGGCGGCCACTGACCAGATTCCAGGTAAACTCGGCGTTTTTGCGCCAAATTTTTGACTGGCTTTTGGTCAAAGTAAAAGCGTTGACCGGTATGCGCAAGGGAAGTACTTTCTTCGGCCCTCCGGTTGCGATGTCTTCGTGGGTATCGAAAGAGTAACGGTAAAAAATGTTTCCCGCACGACGCCAGCCATTTTCAAACATCAAGTCCAGTTCTTCATCCCCGATGCTCATGAGCCAGGCATGCTGATGATGAATCACCTGACTATTGATTTCCAGTTTGTTTTCGTCATCAAACAAGTATGAATCGGGGTATAAGATCATGTTTCTGGATGGTTTTTTTCTTAGGGGCGATAAAAAAATAAGTGATCATTTTTGCCAGAGGATTAGATAAGTAAACGTTTCATTTCAAGTGTCTTATCTAATCCTCTGGCTCAGGAAAAATGATCACTTATTTTTGCCCCACTACTTAGCTGCGTCTTAGCTGCCTAAAGTCTGTCAATTACCCACAAATCCGAACAATCGAGTTAGTTGTTGATATTGAACACTTTACTTAACTTAACAACCCCCGACCCCTAAAGGGGAGTACATTTTCGGGAAGTAAAAAACAATACTTCTTCTACAAAAAGGTAGGTTTTCTTGCTTACCAACAATGTACTCCCCTTTAGGGGTCGGGGGTTTCTGAGCTAAAGCACGATTTTGCATTCAATACGCGGATTTGTGGGTAATTGACAGGCCTAAAGTGCCTCAGGTGGTAGGAAAAAGCAGCGAAGCTGCCAAGAAACAAAAAAAACTCAATTTTCTCCCTACTCCCGTACAATCAAAACCGGAATGGCCACCCGGTGCCGAACTGTATCCACCGTTGTTCCAAAAATCAGGTCTTTGATCAAGTTGTGACCGTGCGCGCCCATGATCAACAAATCTGCATTGAAATCGGTTGCCAATCGAGGAATTCTGCGCTTGGGATTGCCGTAGCCAATGGCCATTTCCACTTTGAATTCCTGGGCCTGCAATTGCTGAACGTAATTTTCCAGCATCTTTTCATCTTCGGTAGATTCATGATCAGCAATGTGGCTGCCGTATATCATTGCGCCCGCCGTTTCCACCACGTGGATGAGGCAGTATTGCGCATCTGCACCACCTTGTGCCAAGGCACTGCGGATGGCCAACGAATCGATATCTGAAAAATCGATGCAAACAGCAATGCGGCGATAGAGCGGTTTTTCCACCAGATTGAGTTCAACGGCTGTACCGTGGGGAACTTTGGAGGCTTTGGCCAGGTCGCGGCGTTCAATCCAGGGTTTAAAGGTGATGTAAAACAGCAATGCCAACACTGCTGCACAAATCGGGAAAACAATGAGCCGGACCAACCAGGGCTGACTCGCGCTAGCCAACCAAACGGAAATTTCCTGGTACACCAGTTTGACATTCAAGCCAACGATGATGATCGCGATGACCCAGGCAGCGATTTTCATCCAGGGCTTGATCACAAATATCCCCATTTTCTCTTTATCACTCGTAAAGTGGATCAAGGGAATGATGGCAAAACCCAGTTGCAAGCTCAGCACCACCTGGCTTAAAACGAGCAGTGCGCTGGTTTTGCTTTCGCCATAAATCAAGATCACCAAATAGGCAGGAATGATGGCGATGATGCGCGTGATCAAGCGCCGCAACCAGGGGGCAATGCGCAAGTTGAGGTAGCCTTCCATTACAATTTGACCGGCCAGTGTACCCGTGATGGTTGAACTTTGGCCAGCGGCAATCAAGGCAATCCCAAACAGCATTGGTGCCAGCTTGGTGCCCAACAGCGGCGCCAGCATCTTGTGCGCATCCTGAATATCGGCGATTTCAAAATACCCCGCTTTGAAAAACGTAGAAGCTGCCAGCACCAGAATGGCCGTATTGACAAAAAAAGCCGCATTCAAAGCAATGGCCGAATCGATGAAGTTGTATTTGATGGCCGACCAGATGCCGTGATCAGAAGGATCGATGCGGCGGGTTTGCACCAAAGAGGAATGGAGGTAAAGGTTGTGCGGCATGACCGTGGCGCCAATGATTCCGATGGCGATGTACAAGGCTTCATCCGTGAGCATGCTCGGTACAAAACCTTTGGACAATTCGCCGAGATCAGGTTTGGCAATCAGCATTTC
>NZ_JBBAKG010000067.1:0-33568 GCF_040403615.1 Haliscomenobacter sp.
GGCGCAAATATTGCACATTATTTTGAGTTGACATACATTTGCACACGCAATTCGATAATTACACCGGCAACTGCCTCAGTAGCTCAGCCGGTTAGAGCGGCGGACTGTTAATCCGTAGGTCGTAGGTTCGAGCCCTACCTGAGGCGCATAAATTTAAAAGCCTTCTAATCAATTGATTAGAGGGCTTTTTTTATGATACTAAACCGACAACCCAACCCATGAATTCATTCGTGGGTGTCGCAGGAGAACTCTAGCGCTGAAAAAAATCCTCAATCCGGCACATCTCCAAACACTGTTCCCAGAGTCGAACACGATCCGCTTCTATGTAGGTGTATTTTGCCGAAGGCTTCGGTTTGCATTTGTCCCAATACAAGCCACTTTGTCCCTGAGCTTCGGGGGCGCTGGCGCAAAAGATTTGACAAAGGGCTCCTTCAGCGGGACTTACGCCTCCACTGCGCCGGATTTTCCAGGCCAGCGCGTGCAACCAATTGGTGCGCTTGACGCCAATATCCGTTTTAACCAGACCTGGCTGGATGGCGTAGGTCGAGATGTTTTCTTCGGTTTTGCGCTTGTGCAGTTCTGATACAAACATCACATTGGCTCCTTTGGACTGGGCATAAGCCCGCAAGCCATGGTAGTTTTTGGTCAAATTCAGGTCGTCGTAGTTGATCTTGAACTGAAAATGGGAATCAGAAGCTACGCACACAATCCGTCCATCAGGAGATTGGCGCAGCGCAGGGTACAACAGGTGACTCATCAAAACATAAGCCAGGTGGTTGACCGCAAACAAGGTATCTACTCCATCTTCGGTAAGGGTATGTTTTGAAATCCAGGTTCCGGCATTGTTCACCAAGGTATCGATGACGGAATATTTGCTCAAAATGGCTTGCCCCGTTTCCCGGATGGAGGCTTGGGAGGTTAAATCTACTGTAAACAAGTCGAGCTGATCGTTTTTGGTGGCTTTAAAAATGGCCTCCAAGGCTTCTTGCCCTTTGTCTGCACTGCGGCTCAGCAAGACTACCCGCGATCCCTGCTCAGCCAAGGCTTTGGCTGTTTCAAATCCCAAACCCGAGTTCGCCCCGGTTACCACATATACTTTGTTGTTCATTTCTTCTGAAAATTTGGGCGAAATTAAGAAGAGTTAGGAATGCAGAAAAATTAACTTCCCGATTTTGGGTTTTGAATAGGAACGATGAAGAAATAATTGTCTCTCGAAATGACTTGAAAAGTGGCATCGGGTTAGGATAAAAAATCATTAAACCTCCTTTTCCCCCAGCATCAATAGCTTCAGTGCCTCTTCGGTCTGCCCGACCTCCAAGCGTTTTTGTGCCAGGCGGTGCAAGGTTTCAAGTCCCTCGTTCAAAGCCTTAGCTACTTCTGGCACGGAGCGCAATGCCACAATTTCTTCCGGGTTGGGCAGTGTTTCAATATTGCCTAGTCTCCCCAGGTTATTTCCCGTCAAAACGGTGCTGTTGCGAATGCTTTCGGGCAGTGCATCTATCCCGATGCCCTTGTTCTGGTTGGGCTTCGGGATTTCAAACAATGTATCCCGCGAAGCATGGGTATACCAGTTGCCCCCCATCCGCGCTACCAAATCCAGCTTGGTAGTATCCAAATGGCCATGCTCATCGAGGTATTGTTCTTGCATGTGCATCAGCAGTACGTGGCAAATGACCAGATTGCCCGCTCCAGGATCAGTTCCCAAAGGCAGCACCTGCAATACCTTGCACTCAAAAGCAACCGGAGACTCGCCAACCCGGGGAGCTTGAATCAAGGTAGAGGGGACTTGCGTGAATCCTGCTTTGATGAACTCATTGACTCCCTTGTCGTACTCAGTACTGGCCAGCGACATTTGTTCCACCATCGGATAATTCACGATGTTGATGCACACCTCTCCTGTTTCCAGAATGTTTTCATGGCTGTTTTTAATGCCCCGATCCCGTTTTACCGAAGGAGAAAATACCAGAATGGGCGGGTTGCTGCCAAACAAATTGAAGTAGCTGAATGGGCTAAGGTTGACGTTTCCTTCCGCATCCACGGTACTGGCAAAAGCAATGGGGCGGGGCGCAACGGCGGACTGCAAATATATCTGGCGCTCAGGAATGCTGAGTGCGTTTGGATCAATGGTTTTGATGGACATCTTGAAAAATGATCTTTAAGCACGATTTTTCACCCCACCAAGATAGGCAACCTCGGGCTGACAAAGTTTTTTTGAGCTTGCATTTTCTCAATAAAACAGTAAATTTGAAATCCTCAAAGCATCACGACCATCGACACCGAATTCCCACATATCGACTTACCCTTGGCAGGCCTGCTCACACGCCTGGAACTGGCGGGATTCAGCCTCAGCCCGGCTGAGAAAATTCGTTTGTTGCAAGTCATCAGCGGCCCGGCCAGCGCGCATTGGCGCGAGCCACAGAAGCTGCGCTTCCTGTTGGCTCCAGTGATTGCCCGCAGCAAAGCCGAGCAAGAACGCTTTTACGCCATTTTTGACCAATACTATACCGAATTACTGGATGCTGCAAGCGATGCAGACAAAGTCGATGCCAAAAATGCCTGGCTAAAAACGCTCCGAACCTGGTTGCGGCGCTGGTGGTGGGTATTTCCAAGTTTGCTTTTATTGGCGGTGTTGAGCTACCTTATTTATCCTTTGCTGAAACCTGATCCGGGAGTGACTACGGTGGGGTACTCGATATCTTCTACCCCAATTCGCGTAGGGGATACGGCTACTTTTACCCTTAACACCAAAAACATCGATACCGCTGGCGCAAAAATCCACTGGAGTTTGCGCGACAAAGCCAGCGATAGCCTGGAGCAGGAAAACTTTGGTAGCAAAAACTGGCGTGTACCCTTTAAAGTATTGCAGGGCAATCCCGAGAAAACCGTCACCCTCGAAATTCAAGAAAAAACCCGCGACAGCACCTTCCGCTATCAGGGCGATCTGGTAATTGAATGCGTCAATCCGCCCCAACTGGGTGGTCTCGACTTGCCAGACAATCTGCTGCGCGGCGAGGCGTACACCTTTAGTCCCAATGTGCTGGACGACAGCACTGATCTACAGTTCCTCTGGGATTTTGGCGACGCCCAAACCAGTACCCTGCGCAACCCTACTCACAGCTACCTGGAAGATGGATCGTATGAAGTGGAACTCAAAGTAACCCGCCTGGGTCTCCCAGGGTTTTGTACCAGCAGTACCTCGGCGACCATGCGCGTTGGAGAGACACAGGTGTTTTTGCCCTGGTACGATTTGCAGTACGACCCCATCATACCTGAAGCAGCTTTTGGTTGGGGAACCTGGCTGATTGCGGTTTTATTGGCGGCAGCCAGTTTTTATTGCTTGTTTCGTTGGGCAAAAACGCAACGGCCAATTGCCACTGAAGTGCCTGTTGGGCAACCGCGAGGGTTGCCCCAACAATCGCCAGATCGACCACCGTATGAAATCCCTTTCCGCTCATTGAACGGGCTGATCCGCAATCTGGCTGGGCAATTTCGGCTGGCGGATGCCCTGCGCCGCCGTCAGGAAGGCCTGCGCCAGGAGGTAGATGTACCCAAAACCCTGGATGCCACCATTGCCGGAGGCGGATACCCGAGCTTGCAGTTTCGCAGCACGACCCGCCCATCTGATTACCTGTTTTTGGTAGACGAGCAAAACGATAGCAGCCACCAGGGGCGATTGTTGCGCCATTTGGTCAAAGTGCTGCACGATCAAGACGTACACGCTGAGGTGTTTTATTACCGCAGCCATTTTTTCCATTTTTGGAACGAACAATTTCCACAGGGCGTCACTTTGGAGCAAATTAGTCGACTATGTCCAGAGCATCGAGTGATTGTGTTTGGCGATGCCCACGGTTTACTTGATCCTTACGGAAAAGAGAACCAGGCCTTGCGCAAGGAAAGCGCCGCCGATTTGCAACGCTGGAAGCGCCGCCTCTTACTTACACCCCGTCCGCCGCTGAGTTGGGACTATCGGGAGGCCAGTCTACACAGCATTCTACCTGTATTTCCTGCCGACCTGGAGGGCCAAATGGCCGCTGCCAACTTCATCGATAATGGCATGGAAGCAGATGATCTGCCTACCACTTTCAGTACCTGGCGCGAAAGCCTGGCCAGCATCCGTGAAGAACCCGACATCAACCGCCGCTGGCGCAATGCCAGCGATCATGCCGAATACCTGGGCTACAGCTCGGATCTATACCGCTGGCTCTGTGCGCTGGCGGTGTACCCTACCCCCATCTGGGAGATCACCTTGGCCATTGGCGCAGCGCTCGACATCCCGCTGAATGCAGACAATCTGCTGCTGCTGGCACGCATTCCCAGTTTGCAAGAAGGAAAAATCAACCCGCGCCTGCGCAAAGAATTGCTGGCGGATCTGGATTTGTACGACGAAAAATTGGCCCGCCAAGCCATTGCCCAAGAATTGGAAGACTCGATGGCCGAAGCGGCACCGGGTTTTGCCAATCGGGCTTTGCAAACCAATCTGACCGTACAACGCTTTGCCCTCGCTCCATTTGAACCGGCCACTCAAGAACAGGTCAAACTTTTGCTGGACAAAGGCTGGTTCAACCGCGTCCACATCGAGGATTTGGGTGGTGTAGCGGTGCGGGAGCTTGCGCCCATGCAACGCTCACGACGCATGACCAAAGGCGGATTTGCCGAATCCAATGAGCCAGCTGAAAACGTTATTCGGCAAAACGTTCAGCAATCGAATATCCCTAATTTTAATGCCTCAAATTTTCCTCTTCAAGCAGATGAGTCAACCTTGCGTCGTTTTTTGGAAGAGCATGGCGAAGTTGCGCAGCAGGAAATACCTGTAACCGAAAAACCTCCCAAGCCCCCTGTTTTCAATCGGGCGTTTTGGCAAATGCTGGCTTGTGCTGTCGCTTTTCTGACCCTGGTTTTTAGTATTTTAATGCTAGACAATACGCCCAGGCTTTACCGTTGGGCATTTGGTCAGGAGCCAACAGCCCGGCTGTTTGAACCCAAAATTCAATTGCGCAGCAATCCTTTGATCAAAGAAGTGGTCAACAGCGATAGTGCGACGTTGCTCAACAATCAAGCGGTGCAATTGTATCAGGAAAAGGCCTTCTCTGAAATGTTGGCTATTTCAAGGGCCAGTAACGAGGGGCCTAAGACCTACACCTATCCACCCCAAGTACGCAACCTCCTCGAGCGGGCACAGCAGGCCAACCCACAGCACCTTTCGGCTGCGTTGAACCTGACGCGCTTAAACTACAACCTGGGGGTGACCTATTTCCGTGCCTGGCAAAACCAGAGCAATTTGCATGCTCCCGACTCTCTGAGTTTGTTATTCTTTCAACAGAACCGCGAGTTGGAGACCATCTTCAGCGCAAAAAATGTCCCTACTCTTGATCAGGCTGCTTACCAGCGCCTGGCGCTCGCCAGCCTACACGGAGAAGGAGTGATTTTGTACCTGACCAATACCGTAAAAGACCCGGCCCAGGCAGAAGGTATCTACGCAGACCTGGATCGACGTGGTTTTTTTGATACGACCCAGGTACGCCCCAATTTGGCGACTTTGCTTCGAAAAGAACCTTCCCGCATTGTAGAGATCAGTCCAGGACGTGCCAATGATCAGTCGCTGGAGCTGCAAGTCAAGTATTTTAAGAATCCCAATCGGAAGGAAACCTTGAGCTTGCGCGTGCTGGCCTGTGAAAGAAACAATCAGCCGAATAACGCAAGTTTCATTCGTCCTCAAGAGCAGGTTGCTGCATACCTCCGGGATGGAAGCCAGACTTTCACTTTGCGCAGTAATTTGAATCGACCCGGAGATGTGCGCCGCACCGATAGTTTGGTAGCGGAATTGATCCTGATCAACCCCAGTTCCGGTACCCGCAAGGTGCTGACCAGACTGGTTATTCCATTTGTCAAACAATGGGGCTTACCCTCAGCAGTCACCACTATCTTAACCACCCGTATACTTGATGACCGGACGGGAGAACCGATCTCGAAAGTCACGCTGACCTATTTTGACAAGTTCAGCAATGCCGTGCTCAGTCGTGGACTGAGCGATGCCAAGGGAATCTATGCAGCTCGCCGCGATTTTTCGCGCATCAAGAGTGTGAAAATCCAGGTTACTGCGGAGGGCTATCAGCCGTTGTCGCGGGATTATAGCCAGGCAGAATTGCGCCGAATGGACAATCGGTCGACCGACATTCGCCTCAAGCCTGTTGCCGAACGCAACCCCGATAACCGCCAAAACCAACAGACCACTACTGGCGAAGAAACCGATTACAAACCCATCTTGCCCGATATGGTGCGAGTGAATGGAGGACCATTTGTGATGGGCTGTCAGGATGGACGGGATAAAGATTGTGAAGGCCCTGAAAAACCCGCACACGAGGTAACTTTGAGTACCTATTCCATCGGCAAATACGAGGTGACCAATGCCGAGTATGCGGTATTTATGAATGACATAATCGAAAACCCCAGTCGCGCAGATGACCCAGATAAATACATCTCAGCGGATAAATTTGGCTTGCAAAAAACAAGCATCAATGGTAACGACCACTGGCAACCGGACAAAGGGAACGAAAGATACCCAGTGGTCAATGTGACCTGGAGAGGTGCAGAGGCTTATTGCAATTGGTTGAGCAAAAAAACCGGGCAACGTTATCGCCTGCCTACCGAAGCGGAGTGGGAGTACGCTGCGCGGGGTGGAGAATATTCCCAGAAAGACAAATTTCAGTACGCGGGAAGCGACAACCTCGACGAAGTGGCCTGGTACAAAGGAAATTCAAAGGGCAGCTCACATCAAGTCGGACAGAAAAAAGCCAATCAATTGGGGATTCATGACCTGAGCGGCAACCTCAACGAGTGGTGTCAGGATTGGTTTGGATATTATGAGGCAAAGCCTCAAACGAATCCGTCTGGTGCTGCAACTGGCCGAGGCCGGATAACCCGAAGTGGCTCATGGGACAGCAATGCCGTGAATTGCCGCGTGTCAGATCGTTACCTCAACGATCCAGGGATGGATATTGGTGCGATTGGTTTTCGATTGGTTTTGGCGGGAGTGCCAGCAAGTGGTCGGTAAATAGGAAGAGACGGGACGCGTCGCATCCCGTCTCTTCCGTATAATTTAAAAGCAATACATCGCATTTTTACTGCAAGGCAAAACGTACCACTACCCCACCCGAAGAATCCGTTCGAGGATACCCTGCCGAGGTTTTCGGTTCACTGCGGCGGTAATCCACAAAGAAGCGCAGGGAAAGTCGTTGGTTCAATTTGTATTCTGCCGAAGGCGACATACTCAATTGGTAGCTTCCCCGGGTTGGTTCACGTACCCCCTGATCGAGCAGGTGATTGAAGGTCACGTCGTCGCTGAGCGAGAAGTTGAACTGCAAATCCAGCGCTCGGGGAGCAATGGTCGTGCTGCCACCAGGCCCCGTTTTATTGGGATTGGTTCTTGGCGCAGGCCGTTTTTTCTTCTTGGTTTTGCCAAAAATCGAGTTGATGTCAAAATCATTGATTTTGTGGCCAAACCCGAAGACGATTTCTTTTTTGCGCGTCTCGGCCAACTGGTTGCTGACGAAACTCATGGCCAGGTTGCGGGTGAGTTTGTAATCAAAGTTGAAACTCATCCCGTTTTTCATCACGGCACTTACGGCAATCAGGGGGTTGAAGCCTTCTTGGATCACTATTTCCGGCACTTCCAATCGAGGGTAGAAGTTGTTGTTCAACTCGTTGAGGAAGCCCTGATCGCGGGTACGCACAAAGTCGAGGCCAGTATTGAAGGTATTGACCGTGAGCGAAGATTTATAGCCGTGCGTCAAACTGAAACTTTGAAAGTATTCCTTGAAGAACGGCAATCTGCTGAGGCCATTGTACGTAAAGCGCCAGTTGACTTTGGGCAACAACTCAAACAAACTCAAGTTGATGCCCCGTGCATCTTGTCCGGTATAAGCAGCCAAAAAGGCTGGTATCAGCACCTCCTGTTGGGTACGCCCGTAACCATAGGTATAGCCCTGTTTGGCCAGGGTGGTGTCTACGTGTTCGCCCACACCCAGGCGCTGCGAGATGGCGATCCGGTTATTTTCGAAGGTTTTGAAAAGGGTACGCAAATCTGAAGTATCGCCCCTGAACAAGGTTTTGAGCGCAGAGTACGACATAGTCAGCGTACCTACATCTTGCGGAATGGCGTGCACAAAACGGGTGCTTCCATCCAAGATGGTATCTTTGAAATATTGAGAATGGTTCTGGGTATAACTGCGGCTGATGTCGAGATCAAGGCGCATGTCGCGGAATGGCTCGATGGTCACGCGGGCATCCCAGGTTTGGGTAGAAAGCTGAGTGACCTCGCGGTTTTGGAATACACTGGCTGACATCCAGCCTTTGTTGGCCGATTGCGCCAGCCAGTCGCTGGTAGAGCCGTATTCGTCTTCACGCAATTTGCTGATGCGGGGTTGTAGCCCTCCTACAAAATCCCAACCGGGCGAGTTGAACTGGTTCATGCCCAACAAGCGCGAAGCAGGCAAGTAGCCCGGCACCACGGTATTGTGTTGCTCGGAATAGTTGAAGCGGGCTTTGCGCAGCGATAAGAGCGGACGCAAGATCAACTTCACCGTAGGCGATAAATCGCCACCGCCTTTTTTCTCTTTGTCTTTCTCTGCTGCTGCGGCCGGATCAGGCTTGGTGCGGCTTTTACGAGTGCTCGCAGGATCTCCACCACCACTGCGGGTACCCTGGTCAATTTTGCGCAAGAAAGGAATCTTGCTGTACAATTGATCAAAGTTGAGGTCGGCGTTGGCCTGGATATTCTGGCCGTTTTGAATCACGTTGCCCAGTGAGTCGGTATTGAGGGCAGCGGCAGTCCAGCCATAGTCGCCCCGGTATTGTCCCTTTACGCCCACCCATTCCATGTACGGGATCAGCTTGGTGGGGAGGGTATAATTCATGGTGAATTCGTGGCGGTAATTTTTGGTACGCCCCAGGTTTTTGACGTTGCTCCAGATGCTGTCGCGGCGGTAGCGGTTTACTTCAGATAAAGTCAATCCGCGCTCGCGCAATTCGCTTTCGTTGGGTTCGTCTACCACGCCATTGTTGACGGCGTTGAAGTTGAATTTCAGGCCTTTGGTCAAACCCCATTGGAGGTTATAGTTGCGGGTCCAGAGGAAGCGTTTGTTGTAAAAAGTACTGTACTTAGGATCCAGGTCTGTAAAACGGTACTTAGTGGTCTGAAACTGCCGATCCATCAAGGAACTGACGGTGATGGAACTCGGCAAGGGGTTGAAGTTGATCTCGGAGATCAGCTTCAGCGCACTTCCTTTGATGCCTTTGAACGGCTGAAGGTATTTTTCCTGAGCGCTGTATTGGTAGTTGATGCCCCCGTTGTATTTCTCCACCTGGTCACTTTCGATAAACGGATCGCTGCGATCGGTGGCGGTATAGCCATAACTAGCGGCAAAATTGGAGATGTCCCAAGGCATGGGCTTGCCCTGATTTTCCGGGCTGCGGTCTTTGCGGACGTTGGTGAAGTTGTAACTCTTCACGGTATTGATTTCCTGGGTAGTCCGCTTGATGGAGTCTCTTACGGTAGCGTTGTCCGTTTTGCGGATTTTTTCCTTTAAAATGATGTCCAGGTCATAAGGATCGTACTCGGGTGTTTCTACGGTGCGAGAATACTGGGCATAAAGTGGCAGGTGAATGTTCAGTTTTTTGGGTAAAAACTTGTTCAATTCCAGGTTGCCCGCCAGGTCAAAGCCAGAATTGTCAAAGCGGCTGCGCTGTTGCACTTTTTGATCGATGGCGCCGTAACCGATGGTACCGAAGTTGCCCGCCAGGGTGAGGTTGCCCAAATCGGCCATCTGTACATCCAGACGCGCCAAACCCGCTACCCCTCCACGCTCGTCGAGCCCGGTCAGGCGCATTTCGTTGGCCCAAACCACAGCACCCACCGGGTTGACTTCACCCCCCTGTGGGTTGCGGATACCGATCATGGCAATTTTGGCGTTGCCCAGGTTGGGATTGCCCCGCACTTTGACCCAACGTTTCACCTCCAGACCGTTTTCCAATTTAACTGTAATTTGTTTGACGTATTCCTGTTCCAGATTTGTGGCGCCACCGATGGCGTTGCGCTCTTCTTTTACCTGGCGAAGCAGTTCCAAAGGAAAATCAAATTCATTTTCTTGTTTCCAAACTTCTTGCTTGTATTTGGGCTCAACACTTGGTGTTGTGGTTTTAGGAAGGCGCATTGTATCGGAAAAGACCAAGGGCATTTCGTATTCGTAATAGTTGTTTTTGAAGTCACTGCCCAGACGCACAAATACCCGCAAACCAGATGAGTCGCGGGAGGTACGGGTTTGATCGTAATCTTCAGCGTGCACAAACATTTTGAAGCGCTCGTACACGCGCATGTCTAGGCCAATATTTTTGAAAACTGCCCGCTCGTCTCCGTCGCATAAGTTTTGCAAGGAAAGCGAAAGCGATTGCTCGTTTTGCAGGGTATTGATTACCCCGCCAATCGATTGCTCGCGCTGAATGCCCAAGGGCAAAACATACGCAAAAGGACGTGCCTGGCTGGGGTCGGTGTTTTCTTCAATGTTGACCGCGTCTACTTCAAAAACTGTACCAGCGTCAATGCTACAGGGCGAGTTGACCTCTGGCGACAAGTCCTGGGTGTACTTCCGCCATTGGTTGCGCACAAATTCCATGGTGGCAAAGCGGAAATTCACCTGGCTCTCGAATCCATCCAATAAAATCCGCATGAAGCGAATGGAACGAAAATCGCGAATCCCTCCCACTGCCCGGTCAAACTGACTCAGGGGCATGCGGAAACGGTACCAGATGCGGCCATCTTTTTCGATGCGGTCGGTGACGAGTTTTACTCCTCCCTGACGAAGCCGTGCCGAGTCGAGGTTGATTTCGCCATTTTTATCGTGAAAAATCGGAATGCGGTATTGGAAATAAGCTTCGGTCTCGTTGAGGGTGTTGTCAAAGTTGAGGTCTTCGGCATCGGGGTTGTTGGTAGAAGAACTCTGACTCTGTCTGCTGGTATTGGTTGCGGAGTTGCCTTCCGGGTTGTTGAAGTCGCGGTAACGGGTGACTACGTCTACATTGGAAGGGAAACTTGGGTCGTTCCAAAAGCGGAAGTTGTCACCGGAAGGGTCTTCGTCCAAGCGAGCTTTTGCAACTTGATTAGCATTAAATACAGCATCCAACCAAGGTTTAAACTTTTCACGTTCACCTGCATCACTTAGACCATCCAAACCCACGTCCTGCAAACGGCGGGAGGTGGTATCATTGTCAAAGGCGGCGGTTACTTGCTGGGTCAACGGAACTTTAGACCAACTGGTTACCCGGGTACGGCGGTCTTTGTTGAAGTTACTGGGCAACCCATTTTCAAAGAAACGCAGTCCATCTTTGAGGATGTCTTCAGAGATGTTCCCCAATTGAAAAGTCAGGTAGCCTTGTTTTTTATCAGCATCTGGCGCGGCTGCCTTGCTGCCATCGGTGTTGAGAAAAGGACTCAACATCCAGAATTCCAAAAACTCGATATTGGTTGCCTGGAAATCGTTGATGGTCATGGCGCGCATGATGCCGGCCCAACGGGTTTTGGGACTTTTCAAAAAAGTTTGACCGCCGACAAACTCAAGCCCCTTAGAGAATGGACTCCCGCCTGGAAGATCAAAGTTGTACGGCCCCCGTTCGCGAGGGTTGTATACGATGTCCAGGGTTTGGATATTGGGCAATTCGGTCAATTGCAACTGGCGGTTGGGGAAAACCTCGTTTTGAGGAATGACCCTGGTGTAGGGGTTGACATTGTCTTGCTGGCCGGTACGGATGCCAAAGTTGTCGATGCGGTACCAGCTCATTTTGGCGCGGTTGTAGCCATAGGTCAGGTCATCGCGGAAGAGGGCTTCCGGGCGAGCCGCAGGGTTATTGCCCGAGGGATCCTGCGGCGCACTGGCCAGGTACCAGTTGATGATGGGTTGCCGGAGGTCGAAGGTGCTGTTGGCGCCTTCAAAGTCGTCGACGTATACTGCACCACCATCGTCTTTGCGGTTTTGGTTGATCGCTTTGGCGTGGCCTGGTTTAATGGCGGCCAATTCTCCGGTAAAGCTGATGCTGGAGGGGGCTTTGGTGGAAAGCCCGGGGATACCGTCGATCAGTTTGGTCAACCAGGGCGCTTCCCTTTTGAAGTTTACATCAAACCCATAAACGTTGTTATTGATGGGGTCTTCCCCGATGTTTACTTTTTGGGTAAAAGGGCGTTCCCAGAGCTTCATCAAGGTAGCTCCGACGTTGAAATTTTTATCAAATTCATAATCGGCCCGAATCCCGAACATGCTGCGGTTTTGGAAGCCAAAGAGCGTATTGTCTTCAAGCGAAACGTTGATTTGGGCACCCGAAGCCAGGATGGCGTCGTTGAGGATGCGCAAACGCCCAAGGTTGTAGTCGATTTCATAATCCCGGCCTTCTACCAACTGTTGTCCACCTCCGCTGACTTTTACTGATCCCTGCGGAATGTTGAATGCGCCCAATGAAATTTCGGAAGAAACGCTCGACTTGTAGGTTCCTTTGATCACATAACGGTTTTTTTCCTGAAATTCCTGGGCCCGAAACAGGGTAGAGTCGTACAATTCCTGGTAGATGTATTTCTTGGTGATATCGGCAGGCGTGTCTTTGATTTTTTTGAGCAAAGAAGACCCAAAAGGCTCCAGTACCGGAAACATGACGCGCCCCGTACCCGGATTGATGGTCAGATCCGGCACAAAGTCAAAAATACCGTCGGGTTGGGGGTCGCCCTGAATATTGAGTACATCCACGTTGAAAACGCGCAAAAGTGGCACGCCTTGCAGGTTGGTTTCGGGCAAGAAGCGCTTCAATCCTTTTCCGGGATCTTCGTAATAAATGTCCAAACGAAACTCTTTTTGGTCAACCTGGGTGGCACCAGTAGGGTAAACGTTTTTCATCATCAAATCCCAGGTGGCGATGTCGGTGCGCTGAATGGTACTTTTGAGGAGCTTCACGTACAACACGTTCAGCGAAGAATCGGGACGAATATTTTCGGAGTTGTTGGACAATTCCCCTACTTTATAAGACCGACCGTTGTAGGTATACTGGTAAGCTACGCCTACAGTTTGGTCGGGCAGTACGTTGATGCGCAAGGAAACGAATCCTAGCTCCGGGTGTACGGTGTATTCTGAGGGCTTGAGTTTGCGTGCGGTCACCTTTTCAAAATCGCGGGTTGGTATCATCCCAAATTGATTGCTCAAGGTGCTGATTGATTTCTCAATAGCGCGGGCATCTCCTTGTCCGATGATGCGGTCGTACAGGTTGTTGGCGCGGTTGTCGGGTAGCGGAATCCCGGTAATGTCTTTGGGTGCTCCGGGGCGCAGGTCTACCGCATTGGTGTTGACCAACCAGTCTTCGCGGCCTTCGCCCAAGTCGGCCAGCGCCACGATGTCGCGGACGTTGTCTACTTCATTGCGGTCGTTGGTGATCCAGACTTCAATGTTTTCGATTTTGAACAAAGATCGAATTTGGGGCAGGTTTTGGAGCGCAGGTTCAAATGCTTCGCGGTTGTAGTGGGAAAGCAGGAAGTGGCGGTTTTCGTCGTATTCATCTGCCTTCACATCAAACTCTTGCAACTGGCTACCGCCCTGGATCTGAATGTTTTTGCGTTCAGATTTTTGTTGCGCAACCAGGGTTGTCAGGCGCAAGTGGCCAAACTGGAGCTCGGTTTTTAGCCCAAAAAGGCTTTGCGCACCTTGAATCAGCGTGCCGCGCAGGGGCATGCTGACGTTGCCAGCTTCAATTTTTTTAAGGATATCGTCTTCGCCAAATTTCTGGCTGTCGTAATTGAGTTTGATTACCTGATCAAAATCGAAGGTAGCGGCAGTGTTGTAGTTGGTGTTGAGGTTGAGTTTTTCCCCAATTTTCCCCTGAACGTTCATCTGAATGTTCATGTCAAAATTGAACAAAAACTGGCTGCGCTGCCGCAAGTTGAGAATGGGGTTTTCCAGGCGCTGGTAATTGTAGCCAAAAGTAAGGTCTACGTTGCCCTGTGGTTTGATTTCGATGGTATTGCCCCCAAAAAGGCGGTTGATGAGGTCTTTCTTGATGTCGATTTTGCTGAAAGGATCGAGCGGATTCCTGTCGTCCTTTTTGCCCCGGGTTTTTGAGGACAATTCCTTAAAATAGGATGCTTCGTCCTGCTTTTGGCGGTAGCGGGTGTACTCGTCAAAACTCATGTAAGAAGGTGGTCGGAAAAAGTCTTCCCCGATTTTTTCTTCGATGAGGTAATTTCCAGAAGCTGGATCGTATTCTACTTTTTTATCAATGGCCTTGGGATCCCTTACGTCAAATGGATTGCGTTTGGGAGAATTGATGAAGTTGTCAGTACGGTCTTTTATCGGGATCGTATCTGTCAACGTTTGACGAACGGTTGCTCCAGGCTTTCCTCCTGGAAAAAATTTCGGGTGATAGGTTACGTCTACCGCGCTAAGGGTAACGGCAATTCCTAACAACAAGCTGAATGGTAAAATTGTCTTATTCATATCTACAAACTGCTGCACACGGGATAACTATGGTTCGTACGTAAGAACCCAACAAATCGGTTTTCCGGAAAAGCTTAGGTGCGTCTTTGGGAGGGTAACATTAATTTTCAGAGGTTTAGGATTTCACATTGGTCGCACAGCGCGGTCGCTGAGCGAAGTCGAAGCGCAGTCGCTGAGCGACCAATGTGAAATCCTAAACCTCTGAAAATTCGTTTTTTATGCAGATAGCTCTCTAAGAGCAAGCTTGATAAGCTGCTCAACACTTTGGATGCTTTGGTCTTTCAGAAGTTGATTAAGGGCCTTTTGAACCGCTATCTTCTGGAAGCCCAAAGCTACCAATGCAGATAACGCCTCTTCCCGAATAGTATTGTTTTGTGAAGGAAATGTTAATGGCAAATCGCCGGAATCTTTCACAAGTTTGTCTTTCAGATCCAGGATAATGCGCTTGGCCATTTTGGGACCAATGCCTTTCACCGCGCGAAAAACCTGCTCTTGCTCGCCAATAATGGCTGAACGCAGCTCTTCAGGACTGAGTGAAGAAAGCATGATTTGAGCAGTATTGGGACCAATACCACTGACCGAAATGAGGTGGCGGAAGAGGCTGCGCTCCGTTTCTTCGGCAAAGCCATAAAGGCTATGGCTGTCTTCTTTGATGTTGAGATGGGTCAAAATTTTGACTTCTTCATTTTTTTCAATTTGACTAAAAGTATGCAAACTGATGTGTACCAAATACCCCACTCCAGCCGCTTCAATAACGATGTAAGTAGGTGTTTTTTGGGTGATGTTTCCTCGTAAGTATGTAATCATTTGAATGAATGGTTTGCAGATGAGCTGACTAAAGTGGGGCAAATTTAATACATTTATCAAATACCCGATCAAGTCATCTGCAAATCAGTTCATCAGCCTATTATCCCATTAGCAAATCAGCCCATTAATTTCTATTTTTGCGGCCAAAATCGGAAAAACCATGAAGATTCTGTTGCTTGGAAGTGGAGGGAGAGAACATGCACTCGCCTGGAAAATAACGCAAAGCCCGCTCTGCGAAGCGCTTTGGATTGCGCCGGGCAACGCCGGAACAGCGGAATTGGGCACCAATGTAGCCCTTGATCCCAATGATTTTCAGGCGGTGGCAGAGCTTGTGCAACGCGAAAACATCAGCATGGTTTTGGTTGGCCCTGAAGAACCACTGGTGCGGGGCATTTACGATTTTTTTCAAGTCCATTTTCCCGGACTCCCCGTCATTGGGCCGTCTCAAGTGGGTGCTCAATTGGAAGGCAGCAAGGCTTTTGCCAAGGAATTTATGCTTGAAATGGGCATTCCGACTGCGGCTTACCGGGAGTTTACGGCTGAGACATTGCAAGAAGGACTGGATTATATCCTGACTCAAACGCCCCCGATTGTACTCAAAGCCGATGGCCTGGCTGCTGGCAAAGGAGTAGTCATTCTGGATGATTTGCAGGCAGCTCAAGCGGAGCTGCGCGAAATGCTGGGCGGAAAATTTGGGGCGGCAAGCGCCAAAGTGGTAATCGAGCAATTCCTTGCGGGCATTGAGTTTTCTGTTTTTGCGCTGACCGACGGCACAACGTACTTGATTTTGCCGGAGGCCAAAGATTACAAACGGGTTGGGGAAGGGGATACTGGGCCCAATACAGGTGGCATGGGCGCCGTTTCTCCGGTGCCTTTTGTTGACGAGGTATTGATGAAAAAAGTGGAAGAACAAATCATCAAACCGACCATCGCAGGCATCGGCAAGCGAGGAATCGCCTACAAAGGCTTTGTTTTTTTTGGTCTAATCAGGGTTGGAGGCGAGCCTTTTGTGATTGAATACAATTGTCGAATGGGCGATCCTGAAACGGAAGTGGTGATGCCCCGCCTAAAAAACGATCTGGTTGAGTTGTTAAAAGCAACTGATGAAGGAACGCTGGGTCAACATCGGATCGAGATAGATCCACGTTCAGCAGCTACTGTGATTCTGGTATCGGGTGGCTACCCTGGAGATTACGAAAAAGGGGAACTGATCAGTGGCCTGGAGCGCGTGGAAGGCAGCATCGCTTTTCATGCGGGTACAAAGGCTACCGGTGACGGAGTGGTTACCAATGGTGGCCGCGTTATCGCAGTAACGTCTTACGGTGATGGTTTTGACGAGGCATTGGTGTTTTCCAACCGGAATGCAGAAGTAATCAAATTTGAAGGAAAGTATTATCGAAAAGATATTGGGTTTGATTTGCACCCGTAGGGACAACCCTGCGTGGTTGTCCAAACGACAACAACAACAACCTCTGGTTGTTGTTTTAAACGTGGCTTGCGCCACGTTTAAAACGCCTTGGGGCAACCGCCAGGGTTGCCGCTACGAGATGCCGATCTCTTCGCCGGCCTTCAATTTTTCGGTATTTTCGTACATCTGCAATCCTTCGATAATTGGATCCAAATCTCCTTCCAACACCTTATCCAGGTTGTAGAGGGTCAGGTTGATGCGGTGATCGGTGATGCGGTTTTGGGGAAAGTTATAGGTACGAATTTTATCAGAACGGTCGCCACTGCCCACGAGTGATTTACGCTTTGCGGCCTGTTCCGATTCATGGGCCTGACGGCGCATTTCATAAATTTTTTGATACAGGCGTTGCAGGGCAATTTCCCGGTTCTGGATTTGTGAACGGCCATCGGTACTTTCCGAAACCACGCCAGTTGGGAGGTGCGTAAAGCGTACCCCGGATTCTGTTTTGTTGACGTGCTGCCCACCAGCGCCACTGGAGCGGAAGGTGTCGGTTCTGAGGTCTTCCTTGCGTATTTCGAGGTCTTCCATTTCCAGTTTGGGCATTACTACCACGGTGGCTGCCGAGGTATGTACCCGTCCTTGAGATTCTGTTTTAGGTACCCGTTGCACGCGGTGTGCTCCTGACTCAAATTTGAGGATACCAAACACATCTTCACCGTTTATTTCGAGTACCAGTTTGTTGTAGCCACCTACGCTGCCTTCATTGATTTCCATGGCGGCTACTTTCCAGCCTTTGCCTTCAAAGTAGCGGGTATACATGCGGTACAAATCTCCCGCAAAAAGACTGGCTTCGTCGCCTCCAGTTCCTGAGCGAATTTCAAAAATCACATCCCTTGAGTCCTCCGGATCTTTGGGGATCAAGAGGTACTTGATTTTATCCTCTAGCTCATCAATCTGAGGATTCAGGCTTTCCAATTCTTCCTGAGCCATTTCACGCATTTCGGGATCTTCGTCTTGGAGCGCCAGCTTCGCCGAATTGCGATTGCCGACCATATCGCGGTAAATAAGAAATGCTTCTACAATCGGCTTAAGGTCTTTGTAGTTTTTGCTCACCTTTTTGTACCGATCCATGTCCACGATAATTCCAGGATCAGACATTTGCTCTTCTAAATTCTGATACCGGTCATAAATGGCTTCTAGCTTTTCCAGCATAATGTTATAGGATTAATAAATTCACTTTAAAAGTTTTTTTAAATCATAAAACGTTGTAAGACAATTAAAATTTGTCCTGACGAATTTAAAATTTAAAAAAACTGTAATATTGTTTGGCAAAATTACCATAAATTTCGCATCTTGCAGAAAATTATCCAGCCTGTTGCCTCCTTAGATATCTTTCTTCCTTTTGATTTGAAAAATGGAAGATGGAACATATTCAAAGAATTGGATCTTTGATTAACACTGTGTCAAATAAACGGTTTTTACAAAGCAATTAAATGTGAAAGTATAAACTTCCGATATTTAGTTGCTTATACAATAAGTTTTCTTGAATGGCGTTAATTCTTTGCATGGAAACTGCTACTGAGCGGTGTTCCATCGTGGTGGCAAACAATGGTAAAATCCTTGGAAAAGAATCTTCTTCCAGCGATTTTGACCATACTGCCCAGCTGACATTACTGGTTGACAAATGCTTGAGGCAAAGCAATCTTCACTTATTCGAGGTAGATGCCATTGCTGTAAGCATAGGGCCCGGATCGTACACGTCACTGCGTACTGGTCTGAGTACCGCCAAAGGAATGTGTTATGGTCTGAATTTACCCTTGTTGACGATTGACTCCCTGAGCATCATTGCGGCCGGAGTCATTCAAGAACAAGTCGAATCTGGAGAATCTACACTTTACGTTCCGATGATTGATGCCAGGAGAATGGAAGTCTACACTTCCCTTTTCTCCTCAACAGGTGAAACACTAGAAGCACCTCATGCAGCGATCTTGACCGCAGACAGTTACCGTGCCTATTTTGAGAAAGAAATTACCTTGGTTTTCGCGGGTAATGGCGCTCCCAAATTTTCTCCCTTGATTACATCGCCTTTTGCACTTTTTAGTTCGGTGCATTCCGATGCGGCATACATGCCCGCACTTGCAGAAATCGCGTACCAACAAAAAGCTTTTGTCGATGTAGCTTATGTTGAGCCTTTTTATCTCAAACCCCCAAATATCACGGTATCCAAAAAACAATTTTTTGATCCCAGTCGTTAAATTAAGAAAATTTGGCATGTGTTTTGCGTGTCTTATTTATATGAATCATTAATCTATATGTTTTATCAAAGTGCATGAAATGAGAAAGCAAAAGAACGACGTGATCACCCTGAAAAAAGGGCAGACCGAAATCGAATTGGACTACGCAGAATTGCGTAAAGCTGTGTTGGTGCTCCGAGCCATCAATCACAAGCTCCGCCAAAGAATCATTGATTTGCTGGAAGAGCATGAAGCCATGACCGTAACTGAAATTTATGTTAAACTCCGTTTGGAGCAATCAGTGGCTTCTCAGCATTTGGCTATTCTGCGCCGTGCAGGTGTAGTACAAACCGACCGCAGCGGCAAGTTCATTCATTATTCGCTGAACAAAGATCGCATTGAACAAATCTCTCGTCTGGTAGAGGAATTAACCGGACAACAACAATAATGGCAAAGACGCACTTGGTTGCGTCTTGGCCATTTTACTTGCTATTAGCTTTGTATTTATACATGTTTTTTTGTGAATATGCATGCCCGGCTGTGGGGATTTCTCTGTCTATCAGGTGAAAATGTATTTTTTTCTTTGTAGGGAATGAAAAAATAATGCATATTTGCTTTTGTAATTTTAATGTAACAGTACTATGAGAAACACAAAAGTCAGTATTAATCCTGAAAAGCTGGAAGCTTCTTCGGAGCTTCTCCGCGCGTTGGCGCATCCTCTCCGCCTACAGATCATTGAATTCATTGATCAAAGTGATGCCATTAATGTGAACAAAATCTACAACACGCTGAAGTTGGAGCAATCCATCACTTCTCAGCACTTGCGGGTATTGCGCACTACTGATTTGGTCTCAACTGAGCGGGAAGGGAAATTCATTCACTATCGGGTAGATTACGACAAGATCGACCAAACAGTGAAAGCCATTCGCAATTTCCTGGCTAAGAAATAAGCCATTTTTAGCGGGCGAATATTGATTTTCTTCAGGTTTCAAAATTGAAATTTGAAGAAAATCAAAATCCGCCCGCTGAAATTTTTATTGCAAGGTTGCCTTTGCACCTATCTTTATGTTCACTTTCTGACTTGCCAATACCCTTACCGACTTTCCAGGGTTGCTGATTCCCGTCGCAATAGAAGCCTGTAAGCGCAATTTCTTCGCCGTTCGAATCCGGGCAAAACGGATTTCATCAAACCGAATCAAGGTTGTTTTACTGCTTATCTTATTGGCAATGCCTTGGGCATCGGTTTGTGCGCCGGGTATGATTTGCGGCGAAGCCTGCATCAGAGAGTCCAACACTTGGCCCGTACTGCTCAAAAAATAGCCCTGAATGGCAATGTCCAGCGGTATTTCGTTGTTAGCTACGACCTTGAATTCCAACTGTTTTACATTGTTGTATTTCGATAAATCCACGTCAAATACATCCTGGGCTAAAAAATTGGATACACTGCCGTATAGGGGCAATTCGACTTCTACCTGAACCCGATAAAAGCTTTTGTCGGTAATGAATCCTTTTTGTCCGATGTTTCCGTTGGGATTGGTAAACGCGTCTACATCATAGGCAACGGCAGTGGGCCCCGCACCAAACAGGACATCCAGATTGGAGTTGGTCTTGTCAAAAGTAAAGGTACTCCGTTTTACCTGGCCTACTTCGTTGATGCCTGGATAAGGAAAATCAAAGCCGTTGCGCAGAAAAACACTTTCTACCCCCAGGGCTCGGTTGTCTACGGTAAACACTTTAAAATCCCGCACGATGGATCGGGAAGGGATGCCAAAAGAGTTTTCCAAAAAAAACGAGACCCGAGGGTCGGCAAAGTAGATGTTGCCTTTGACGTAATTCTTGAAAAAATCGATCTTCACCGTGTCTCGCCCACCTTTGTACAGCAAGCTGCCAAAGAACCCCTCAGCGTAGGAAAATTGCAAATTGGTAATGCGCACCAGGAACAAGCCCGCATTGACTTTGCTTCCGACTGGAGTAGTCGCTTCGTACTCCACGTAAACCGTATCGTTTTTCGGGATCAGGGTATATCCAGCCAAGGATGCTGGTGTAATTTGGTTGGTAGCCGAAGGACGTGCCCCTGAGCCACTGTATGCAGCAATGTCTACAGAGAAGGAATAAGGTTTTCCGTCTTTGAGCATTTGGGGGAAACTTACGTCTACCTTGATCGCCTCTTTGTTGGGATTCTCGACGTAATACACAAAATCCCCTTTTTTCAAAACAACCTGATCAATTTTAACCCCATTGGGGAGATTAAAAGGTAAAGGCATTTTTTTGCTCAACACAGGAATCAGCGGAGGCAATGCACTGGTCAACGTTCCAAAAATTTCATCGCTGGTGCGCGTGATGATGTCGCCGATGTACCGAAAACGGATACGCCCATCAGGATCAACAACAATGCCTGAAAGGTCATCGGCACTTTCCAGAATTTCTTGTAAGGTGGTATTGGAATTGACGAGGGGAAATGCCACTTCGGGCTGAAAATTGGAGACCTCCCATTCATCAATATTGTTGAGTTGGCGACAGGCAGTACCGCACAAAACCAGCACTGCAAATAAAAAGGCATTCCTCATAGTTTTTTGGGTTTGGGAAGCTTATACAAAATAACAAGTTTACTGCTTCCTATTTCTAAACGCCGATTCCAGGCGTTGAATGTATTGAGACAAGGTTTGTTTTGTAAAAAAGCGAAAGGTTAGGGCTGCTTCGTCGAGCAAATTGAGGCTGAACAGGCCGTAATCAAAGTGGTGACTCAGTCCAGAAGTGAGGTAACTGCGGCTTTTCGCAATCAATGCCTGCTCTGCGCTTGAAATATTGTCGTCACCGCCAGCATCGATGTAGTTTTTGAGGCGCACTTCGCAAACTTCCAGGGCATGAGCCAGAATGCCCAGATCGCGCGCAGCGTTGCCCAATAATTTGCGCTGAAACAGTAAGCCTTCCAGCGCCAGTTCTTTGTCTGATTTGACTTCCCGGTCGGTTTTTTCTACCGAATAGTAATGCTCATCTACATCTTCGTTGAATCGATTGGCAATTTCGCTGTGTAATTTGGCCAATTCAAGCATGGGTACAATGATGGCCCGAAATTTATTCTCCAGCAATTGGTGGTAGGCTTTTTCGCCGCGCATACTTTGCTGGTCATGAGGATCGTGGATTTCGATTAAATACTGTACCAGCGTATTGCCCGAAAAAGCAACCGGCTCATGGTCAACGGCTTTGGTTTGGCTCAATAATTTGGAAAAGCTTTCAGCCTGGCGCTCAAAAGCAGCATTTTTTTCCAAAATCTCATCCAGCGATTCTTTTCCATCTTCTGGAAAAACCGTGCGATCCTCCATTGGAGTGGAAGGCGTTTCTGGCTCAGGTTGCTCCTTTCTTTCATTGGATTCGCCTGGAAGTTCGAAAAAAGCGTCAAATGGATTGCTTGGCATTGCAATGGTTTGAGTTTTAGCTACGCAGAAAACTTAACTTCCCTCTCAAAAAGTCGGGAAGTAATTTTTTACGTCATACTTATTGAGTCGTTGCGAATTTACGCAAAAAAAAATCACAACCACATTTTCGGGAAATATGCGGTAAAAACAATGATTTTTAGCTAGATTAAGCAATCAAAACAAATTTTATTTCGTGATTTCGTGAAATAAGCTTACCTTGAAAACTATGCGGGGATTTGTCAATTCTTTATTTCACCGACTCTACCATTACCGCTACCGCCTGATACGGAGCTATATGGATGACCCCCACCGGATCCAAAATGCCCAATTTCAAGAGCTTTTGCTTTTTGCGGCGGATACCGAGTGGGGCAAGTCGCATTTTTTTAATGATGTACAGAGTCCGGAAGATTTTCGTCAGGCGGTTGAACTAACCGATTACGAAGACCTGAAGCCGTTTATCTCTCGCATGATGCTCGGCGAGCGCGATGTGCTTTGGCCAGGAAAGGTCGATTTGTATTCCAAATCTTCGGGTACCACCAACGACAAAAGCAAGTTCATTCCCATCTCCCCTCAAAATCTCTACAAATGCCACATGCGGGGTTCTTGGGATACCATGACGCTGTATTACCATAATAGACCGCAAGCGTCTCAATTTGCAGATAAAAGTATGATTATGGGCGGCAGCCTCAGCAGTTTTGAGGCACATCCGGATACTACAGTGGGCGATGTAAGTGCCATCTTGATCCAGCACATGCCCTGGGTTGCGCGTCCCTTTTTCATCCCTGATTTTGAAACAGCCTTGCTATCTAACTGGGAAGAAAAATTAGAAAAACTGGCGCAGGCAGGTGCCAAAGAGCCCAATGTGGTGATGATCGGTGGTGTACCTACCTGGACGGTGGTGCTGTTTCGGCGCATTCTGGAAATAACCGGCAAAAGCAATATGCTGGAGGTATGGCCCAAATTTCAGGTATATACCCACGGTGGCGTCAGTTTTACGCCTTACCGCCATCAATTTCAGGCTTTTTTTCCTTCCGATACAGTTGATTACCAGGAGATTTACAACGCTTCAGAAGGTTTTTTTGCGGTACAAGACAATCTGGATGAAGAAGGGTTATTGCTGCTGCTCAACAATGGCATTTATTACGAATTCATCTCCATGAGTGAGTGGGGTCAAAGTAATCCTAAAGCAATCAGTCTGGCGGAAGTAGAAGTAGGCAAAAACTATGCGTTGGTGATCAGCACCAATTCTGGCTTGTGGCGCTACCTGCCTGGCGATACGGTGATTTTCACCTCCGTAAATCCGTACCGCATCAAGGTCAGTGGGCGTACCAAGCAGTTTGTGAATGCCTTTGGGGAAGAGGTAATGGTAGACAATACCGACAAAGCCCTGGCTGAAACCTGCTTGCTCACCGGTGCAGAAGTGCGGGAATACACTGTTGCCCCCGTTTATTTTCAGGGCAGCGCCCAGGGTGGCCACCAATGGATCATCGAATTTGTGACCGCCCCTGCTGATATTGAAGCATTTACCCGCTTGCTCGATCTCAACCTGCAACGCATCAACTCGGATTACGAAGCCAAGCGCTTTCGCAATCTGGCTATGCTGCCCCTCCGCCTGGAGGTTGTGCCCAGTGGCACTTTCCACAATTGGTTGCGCACCAAGGGCAAAATGGGAGGTCAGCACAAAGTCCCCCGCTTATCCAATCACCGCAACTTCATCGAGGAAATTCTGGCGCAAGTCGGCGCTTGATTTTAGCTAATATTAAATTTAATGTCATTTTGTCGTTTGATTTTAATACAAAATGCCAAAATGGCATTTTACTTCCCCCGTCTTGACAATTTGTACCTCATTTCGGCATTGGAATGCCCTTTGCTTTATGGAAAGCAATCAACATTTAAAAACAAAAATTCCAAGTGCCATGAAAGTTATAACTGTTAAACCACAAGTGCCAGCATTCCTTGCTGATCCGTCATTTGATCGTTTGATCAACCGTTTTCTGGGTTCTGAAGTTTCTTTTGGTCCATTCCGCGATTGGGTGGAAAACCGCCCTGCGGTCAACATCGTTGAAACCGCCAATGCTTACCGCATTGAATTGGCTGCACCTGGCCTTGCCAAAGAAGATTTCAACATCAAAGTTGAAAAAGATACGCTAAGCATCTCGGCCAAAAAAGAACCGACTACCGTAGAAGGCGAAAATGTGAAAGTGCGCGAATTTGCTTATTCCAGTTTTGCACGCAACTTCACTTTGCCCAAAACCGTAAATGCAGAAGCCATCGAAGCGCGTTATGAAAATGGCATTCTGTTCCTGAGCATCCCTAAAAAAGAAGAAGCGTTGCCACAGGTACGCCAAATCGAAGTGGGCTAGTGCCTTGAATGAACTTTGATGGGTTGTGCATGTTGTATTGGGTGAAGTGAATTAGACAAAAGGTCATGCACAATTCATCATATTTCATTTTTTTTTCTTAGAAAAACTGTTAAAGTTCAAACTTTTGAGTCCTAAATATTGCCTTTTTTGTGAAAAACACATATATTAGTCCTGCTAAGGTTTGAACTTTTTTTCATGGATCATGTTCAGCAAAATACATTCTCGATAATCAGTTTTCTGTCGCCGCAATGACGCAGATTTTGACCAAACGAGAAACTATTTGCTACGAAAATTGGTTTATATAGTACATACGCAAAGCAATACATTTGCGTACTTCAAAAAAGAATAGTTTATAGGTTAGTTAATAGGGTTTTAGGTGTTTTTTGGGGCCGACACATCTCGTGATCGGCCTTTTTTTTTGTTGTTGTTACCATACTGTGTCTTACAAAACAAATTTGTCACCTCTCCAAGCAAAAAAAATTCAAAAAAAATCTCCCCATTCCACAACCTTTTCCATTCGATCCAGGTTATCAATATAATGTAATGAAAACACAGTTTTTCATTGTGAAAAAATTGTAAAATTATTTTTATGATTGCCAAACTGGAAGAAGTCAGCAAGACGTACCGGGTGGGAGATCAGGAGATCGTTGCCCTGCAACCCACCAGCATGGAAGTCAAAGAAGGCGAGCTGCTATTGATCATTGGGCCATCGGGGTCGGGCAAAACAACTTTGCTCTCCCTACTTGGTTGTGTGCTTTATCCTAGCAAAGGGCGTTTGTGGGTAGATGGTCAAGAAATCAATCGCCTCAGTGAGCGCCAATTGGCTCACTTGCGCCTTAGCACCATCGGGTTCGTATTCCAAAGCTTCAACTTGTTGGCGCCGCTCAGCGCAGAAGACAATGTGTTGATGCCTTTGCGCTTGCAGGGCGTCAAAAACGCCGAAGCCCGGCAACGCACCCAAAAAGCATTGGAAATGGTAGACATGATGGATCGCCGCAAGCAATTGCCCAAACAACTTTCGGGTGGACAACAGCAGCGGGTAGCCATTGCTCGGGCCCTGGTCACGAATCCAAAACTGGTTTTATGTGACGAGCCGACCGCCTCCCTTGACAAAGACTCCCTGGATGTGGTCATGACCGAACTGCGCCACCTGGCCAACGAGGGCAAATCGGTGTGCGTGGTGACCCACGACCCACGTCTGGAGAAATATGCCCACCGCATCGTGGCCGTCAACAACGGAATTGTAACGGCTGTGGATAAAATTGATCATTAATATGACGCAAAAAATTACTTCCCGATTTTTTGAGAGGCTTTTGAATAGGAAACTCACTTGAAATGAACCGTTCGGCTTCCTATTCAAAACCCAAAATCGGGAAGTTAATTTTTCTGCGTTACTTAGTTATTGCAAAAAATATGAAAGCTACTCAACTTATCTTTTTGGCAGCAATCCTCATGGTTTGGAGCTGCGGTGGAGACAAATCCGCCAAAGAAACCAAAAACGTTCCACTTACTTCAACAGAAGTACCCCTTGATTCTACCATGGATGTCAAAGAGGTAGTGGGCATTGCCCGCATCGAGCCTTCCGGGAAGATCATCAGCATCAATGCAGAAACGGCAGGTTTTGTCAAAGAGGTGCTTTTTGCCGAAAACCAGGCGGTGAAAAAAGGAGAGGTATTGGTGGTATTGGAATCCGCCATTGAAGCCTCACAACTGCACCAGGCCCAAAGCCGTATCAAAACCCAACAAGCGGCCATTGAAACAACCAAGGCCAATCTGGAATCGCTCAAAGTGAAACTGGCCAATGCCCAAAATACGTACACCCGCAACCTCAAACTACAGCAGGGCAACGCCGCTACTCAGCAAAGTGTGGATGACAGTCGCTATAGTGTGGAGGATGTGCAAAAGCAATTGGTTGCCCAATCGGCCAGCATCGAGCAGCAACAAGCACGCTTGGAAGAATTGCGCGCGGATATTGGCCTAAGTCAAACCCAATTGGGCAAAAAAAGCCTCCGCGCTCCGCTTACGGGGATCTTTCTTTCTTGCGATGTCAAGCCAGGAAATTACATCAACAGCGAAAAAGTACTGGGCGATTTTGCCAAAGATGGCCCTTATCTGGCCGTGGGCGAAGTAGACGAACTGTATGCTTTGCGCGTCAAAAACGGCAACAAAGCCTACATCCGCCCACAAGGGGAAAGCAATATCGTGGCACGCGGCACTGTGGTGTTTACGGGGTCTTATTTGAAGCAAAAATCATTGTTTTCGGATCGGGCCGATAACCTCGAAGACCGCCGGGTGCGGGAAGTACACGTGCGCCTGGACGACAACAGCAAAGTGCTGATTGGCAGCCGGGTAGAGTGTGTCATTGAATTGGATCAGGAATAAACCAGGATCTGTACAAAAAACAACACCATGTTCAAAACCGCACTTCGCTTTTTGCTTTATGATAAAGCAAAATCATTTGGCGCACTCTTCGGAGTGATCCTGTCGGTGTTTCTGATCGGTCAGCAATGCGGAATATTCATATTTCTCACCAATGCCATGTCGGCACTGGTGCGCAACAACCAGGAATACATCTGGGTGGTAGACGACAAAACCAACGACGTCAATTCCCTGGCTACCCTTGATATGCGCAAAGCCCGCGAATTGGCCAGTGTGCCCGGAGTTACTCAGGTCAGCCCCTTGGTACTGGCATCTGGCGGCGCTCGTTTTGCCAACGGCAAAAACTCAGGCGTGGTACTGATCGGGGTGCAATATCCCGAATGCGCGGGCGGCCCCTGGAAACTCAGTGAAGGCACCAACGCAGACATGCTCAAAGATGGCGCCATCATCACCGATTATTTTGACCGCGAATCGCTTGGAAGCGCCAAAGTTGGCGACTATTTCGAGATCAATGGAAAAAAAGTATTCATCGCTGGCAATACCAAGGGGGTGCGCTCTTTTGGCGGAACCTATACTTTTACCACCATTGAAAGGGCACGGTATCTGGGCAATATCCCCAACAACGAAGCCAGTGCTTTTTTGCTCAAATGGGATCCCAAAGTTTCCCGGGAGCAAGTGATTTATTACATCAACAAAAACCTCAAAGGCATCCGTGCCTGGCCCAGTGAAGATTTTACCCGCGAGACCATTCTTACGGTGCTGAGTTCCAGCGGCATTGCGCTTTCTTTTGGTACACTGATCATTTTTGCCCTGATCGTGGGGTTCGTCATCATTGGACTGACGTTGTACTCTGCAACCATCGACCGCATCCGCGATTACGGAACCCTCAAGGCCATTGGGGCCACGAATGGGTACATCAGTCGCCTGATTTTGACGCAGGCCATGATTTTGGCCGTTATCGGATTTATCATTGGCTATCTTTTGGTCAACGGCTTCAAAAACGGGGTTGCGCAAGCGGGGACGATCTTTGAATTTCCCCTCTGGATGAAATTTGGATTCCTGGTGCTGACGCTGTTTATCGCTTTGTTTGGTAGTTTGTTTGCCATTCGCAGGATTACAGGATTAGAGCCTTCAGCTATTTTTAGAATATAGATTTGGTATAGGTCGAGTCGACTCTTTCCGGGTACCTCGGCTTCACT
The DNA here is from genome assembly GCF_040403615.1 of Haliscomenobacter sp. Classification (NCBI taxonomy): domain Bacteria; kingdom Pseudomonadati; phylum Bacteroidota; class Saprospiria; order Saprospirales; family Haliscomenobacteraceae; genus Haliscomenobacter; species Haliscomenobacter sp. The sequence continues at coordinate 28,323 of NZ_JBBAKG010000067.1, forward strand.
ATCGGTCACCGAGCGAAGCCGAGGTGCCTGATAGTGAAGTCGAGGTGCCCGGAAAGGGGCGAGGAGCCCGAAACTCAAATCTCATCAACCTTCTCAATCAATGAAAACACATCTCTTTACCATATTCTTGCTATCAAGTATACTGACCGCTTTCGGCCAAGCCCCGCGCGTAATCAGCCTTGAAGAAGCCCTCTCCCTTGGCCAAACCAACAACCTCGACCTCAAGAATCAGGCACTACAGGTTGAATTGGCACAGCGGGAACGCAACAAAATTGAGGCACGCCGTAGCCCGATCATCAACGCCACGGGCGACTTGCGCAGCAACGTAGTACTCCCCACCACCATCATTCCTGCGGGAGCATTTGGCGGCGGAAGTGGCGAGGATCAAAAGCTGCGTTTCGGTACTACTTTTAACATCACCGGAGCAGTAAGTGCTTCGTATGCCTTGATTGATCCCACTTTGCGCACTGATCAACTTCGTGCGGAAGGGCAAAAAGTACTTCAGGAAGCTACCCTGGAAAAGCAAAAAGCCAATTATCGACTCACCATTGCGGAGGCCTGGTACGATGTGTTTTTGAAACAAGAACAGCTCAAACTGGCCGAGGATAAGCTCAAGCGTGCCGAATCGCTTTTGCAAATCAACCAAACCCGGGTCAACGCAGGGGCTTTGCTGGCCAGCGAGGTGCAACGTAGCCAACTGGAAGTAGACAACAGTCGGGCCACGCGCGATCAGGCCAAAAACAGCCTGGAACTGAGTCGCCAAAACCTCGCCTACCGCATAGGGCTACCCCTGGATGCACTCATAGAGGTAGGAACGATTCCTGCACCGAATAGCAACGAACTGCTCCCTACCAGCAACGCGATGGGACAACGCTGGGAACTCAAAGAGGAACAACAGCGCGAAGTCATCAACCTGCTGGATCAGCGGCGTACCAAAGAGCTGTACCGCCCCAATCTGAACCTGATTGCCAATGGCCAAATTCAACACCTGAGCAACAATTTTGCGATTTGGGAAAAGTGGTTTCCTGCGGTTTATGTTGGGCTGCAAACCAGTTTCACCCTCTTTGATGGCAATTTGAAGCGCAAAAACCTGGAAATACTCCAACTGCAAAATCAAGTAGGCGCCCAAACCGTGCAACGCATTCAGCAAGACATCAACTACGAAATGGCCTCTACCCAAACGGCTTTAAAAAACACCATCGTGCAGTGGCAAAGTGCCCAACAAAACCTGAACACTGCCCGCAAAATTCTCGACCTGGACAAGGAGCGCTACAACGGAGGCAATCTGCTGTATGCGGACGTACTCAATACGGAATTTTCGCTCCGCGAAGCCGAGAACAATTCCTTGAGTGCCTGGTACAATTATCTGGTGGCGAAAATTCGGTGGGAGAAGGCGATGGGGCGGTAAGGAATTGGGGCGGGGTACTTCTGTAGATCCGCAAATTAGCCAAAATAAAAATCCATTTCCTTGGTTATGTTTTGGACATAAAAAAGTACCGCTTATTTTCGTTATTATTTTGTTTAATTAACAGTTATGAAAATTGTACTTCCACTTTTCCTGATTTTTTCAATTGGCCTCCTCTACTCAGGTATTTTGGCAGGCCAATCCAAATCTACCAGTATCCCCATCCATAAAGATGAAGTCCCGCAAAGCGCCTATGCGGTTGATGGTGCAGGTGTGCTATTTCTACACAAAGCATCGATGGAGGAAGCAAAACAGTTTGATGTACGCGGCAGGTATCCTGGAGCAAAAATATATCGCATCAATACTCAAGGACAAAAAGTATGGGAAGTATTGACTGGTCCTCAAGCTTATCAGGGCCTTCTTGAGGAAACCAGTACAATGGGCAAAATGATTTTTTCTTCTAATTTAGAAGTAGTATATTTTGTTTCAGGAACCCAGCAAGAATTGGTGATTACCCAGATTAATGCACAAGGGGAGAGCAAAAAATTGGAGGTTGAAAATCTTTTTGGCTACAATTTCCCACATGCGATGTTTTGTACAAAAAATGAATTTGCGGTTGTCATCCGTCGAAACGAGCCTGCTAAAAAAGGGATTCCGGCCAAAAAAATCTATTTTCTCCATGCCTGGGATAATGGAAATATGACAAAACGTGAAGTTACCCTAGAGCTTCCACTGATTGAAAAAAACGGTGCATATTCGGATTGGTCTTATTATGGCAACTCGGATAATGAGATGTATTTCGTGAGCCATTATACCCCAGGCCCGGTACATGATACTAAAGTTCGGATATTGAAAGTTGATTTTAAAGGCAAAGCTCAAGCTGATTTTATGTTGGATTTGACTATTAATAAAAACTTGGGTATGTACAGTGTCACCAATCCTCGGATGCTCCAGGGAGCAGGATATTTTGACACAAACATCAGTCAAAGCGATATGGCCTCACTGCTCATTGACCCTAAAAACAATGCCATCTATACCTGGGGAGTAGGCCTTTGGACCGATCAAAAAAAACGCAACGAAGGCTTTTATTTGAATAAATATGACTTGAATGGCCAATTGGAATGGACTACCCAGGAAGAAATACCTGAATCCTTTGTAAAAAACGGGCTGGTCAAATCTGTGTATGCCCTGCACAGTTTTAGCGTCTTACAGGTAAATTATGATCAAACATTGAGGCTACACTTTTTGGTTACTGGCTCAATTTACACGCTTGAATTCTTCCCACATGGAGATTTAAGGGGCTCTTTTTTCAACAAAGATGTGGGTATTCCAAGCATCGGTGATGCCAGTTTTAATTTTATTGACCGAGAAGAATCTCCTGCCTTTAACTTTTTACGAAAAAAGTATGAAGCAGAGGCCAAAAACAAAGATTTCGCGAAAGGTTCTTTCCATTTCTTTCGCTTCTCGGATGGAGAATTGCTTGCTGAGTTTCCTAAAATTTCGGATCGTTTTGATTTGCATTGGTTCAAAAAGGAATGAGGCGAATGATTTGATGGTTTAAGCAAAATACTCCGCTGGCACAAGTCTCCCCTTGTAACCTATGCTAGAATAACGGTTAGGTGCATCACTAAATATTGAACATTACGAAAGTGATCGTTTAATGTGGTCGTCAACTACTTGAAAATCTCGTTCACGCGCACAACAAACCCTGGAATCACAGATAAAAATTAGCGCTCTATTTTCGCCAATACCTTATCCGCATCTCTCCGGAAGCGGTCGTCAAGCAACATCGCATCAAACAGTTTAAGCGATTTGTCCAACAACGTGGGGTCTTTGAGTGTCTTTCCCCACAATGTGGTATAAGCATTAAGGACTACTTTAAGTGGTTCGCTGTCATAATATCCAGCATATTGAATACTTGGTTTTTCGTGCTCCGCAAAATTTTCTATCAAATCAAGGCAAGCATCAGGTTGTATTTTTGCACAAGCGATTAGGTACTCGTAAAATGGTCGTGGATTTTTTCGGGCGACAACTGTTCGCGAAAAACGCTTTAGAGTAGGCTGTAAATGCGCGAAATCTTCGGATTTAAGATGGTTAAATGCAAAATCATATGCATGAATGACGGTATCGCTCGTTTCTTCCAAAAAACGCTCGAACAGCTCAAGGCTACATAGAAGCAAATTTCCATTTTCATCACGGATATTGTGCGCAGCTACTTCAATAGCTCCTGCTTTAGCTTCATCACTTATTTCAAAAAAACGATTAAGTAAATTAAGCGCATCGCGGTGTTCAAAAACATAGGTCAAGGAAAGAATGATCCCCATGTCTTTGGCCAGGTTGGGATGTGTGAGCGCATTTTCAAAATAAGGGCGCATGCCATCAAAATTTTGCCGAGTAAAATATTGTGCGGACCAAGCTGAATGCTCCATAATCGCAGGCTCATTGTCCTGCACAAGTCGTAAAAACAAACGTAATGATCGAGCCCTGTCTAAATTAGAAAGCAAAGCAAGTCGGGGCATCATTTGGCTGCGAACCATTAGGAAATCATGTTCAGCGATCCGTTCAAGCGTCTCAAAGATCAGGTTTTCGTGCTTTTTGAAATAATATAAATAGGTTAACAAATGCACCGCACTCCCCCGAATCGAATTAAGCCCTGAGCTAAAAGTGGATTCCGTTTTTTTATTTTGGATAGTGACTTTCAAAGAATCATCAAGTGGATCGGCATGTGTTGTTGCCATTTTAACTAAAAATTCGAGTACAGAATCGTCTTCCATTTTTTCATTTGAAAAAACAGAACAAAGCCATACTAAGCGCTGAACCTCAAAAACATCAAACTCAGCAAGTGTCGGCAGCAGTTTTTTGAAAAGAAAAAGAAGTCGCTCAGGAATGTATTTTGCCTCTTTCAACCCATCTAGAGCATGAATAAGGTAAGTTCTGGGTAAATCTAGATTTGAAATCAAGTCTTCAATCAGTGGAAAAAAATAGTCGGGGCGCTTTTTGACTTCCTCTGCGAATTGCCTGGCGTGTTCAAGAGAACCTCCTTTACCGGATGCTCGGTCATATTCATATTTTTCATTAATTTTTGCAAAACTCTCCTTCCAGTCCTCTAAGTTCATTTTGCTGTATTCTTGTTGTTCAAGAGGAGGGCCAGTCCGATAGGCTTTTACCTTTTTGTTCAAATCTTTATCTTCTAAATGTGGGAATCGCTCTGACAATTCTCTAAAAATTTCTGCCACTGCCGGGATTTGGGCGATTTCATTTTCTGGCAGACATTTCAACCATTTAAGCCGAACATTACCAATCCAATCGGGTCTATTTTTTTCGTTCGCCCAATCTCTTTCATCCTCAGATTCAATTTGGGAAACAATCAGAACCAATTGCCGTTTTTGTATTTCTGGGAACTCCAAAAATGCTTCCTCCAATAACCTTCTTACCCGATATGTAAGTGTATCAGAAGCATCAACACCCTTCTTTTCAAGAAAAGCCGTTAAAAAACCTGCAATCTCAGCTATGTTCTCCGAGATATTCGCCCGAAAACCTTCTACTAAAATCAATAGCTGTGTAACAGATGAACTTTCTAAATTTTCCGAAATAAACCGCAAAAAACGTGGGTGAGCTACTTTTGCTAATGCACGGCCACATTTTATCAGCAAAGGGAATAATTGGGCTTCGTTTTGGTCTTCATCATCAAGATCAGTCCGATAATATGGGAAGTCATTGAATATAACATTTGGTTCAATCAGCCCGTGATGCTTATCGGATGCAAACATACATTGCATTTGAAAATCGAGCAATAAATCGAAAGTCTGTTCAGGGTGTTTTTCTATTAAATGCTTAATTA
>NZ_JBBAKG010000068.1:0-4996 GCF_040403615.1 Haliscomenobacter sp.
TTTTGGGCCCGGAAACCAATGACCACTTTGGTAGACACCTCTTCGTGGTCCAGCAAAGGGCGTTTGGCCAGTTGGGCGGGCAAAAACTGCATGTCCTCCCACTTCGGTAAGGTATTTCTGTCGACCCCCATGGATTCGGACGGACCGTGCTTCCCAAATTTTTTCAACCCATCTTGGGCAAGTGCTTTGATGTATCCGGTGTAGGGTTCTGTGTTTTCAGGGTGGGTATCGGCATATTGGCCCAAGTACTGGTCTCTTTGAAAAGGTTGAGGGTGTTGTGTTAAAAAATTATTGATCTCTTCCTCATCTATCCAAACCTGTTCATCGTTTATTTCAGAGAAAAATTTGTGCAAAACTTCATGATTGTTGTATTCACTGACTCCCGTATCGTAGCGGTAATCCCATCCGTGTACGCCACAAATCAGATTGTTGCCTTCAATATGACCATCGGACATTAATGCTCCACGGTGCAAACAACGTCCATACAATACCGAAATCTGGTCATCGTAACGAATCACCACCAGATCGAGTCCATTGATCTGGTGATGTGCAGGAATCCGGTCTGCAAAATTGCTAAAGGCTCCAAGTTCAATCTTTTTCATATTGTTTTAGGTTAGGATTGGGTCTGATACCCTTGCTAGAAAAGGGCTTTGACAAAATTTAAGCGCAAAATAGGGCTTGACCAAGTTTTAAAACGTTTCTTTAAAGACAGTTTCAATGCTTCGGTGCTCCCGCTGGTATATACTGATTCACCGTAAGCTGTCCCGACCAGTCAAAATCAGGATTCTCCTCATGGTTTTTTCGGTATTGCAGCGGCGCACAGTGCCGGTATTTCAAAAACAAACGATTGAAATTCGTCACGTTGTTGAAGCCGGAGTGGAAACAGATTTCGGTGATCGTTTCATCTGAATCCAGTAGCAATTTGCAGGCAAAACGCATCCGGATGTCAATCAAGAATTGCTTGAAGCTGTGGTGGGCGTGTTTTTGGAAAAAGTGACTGAAAGAAGAATCACTCATGTTCATCAGGCCAGCAAGGTCTGATACCTTCATCAGGTGATTGGAAAAATTTTCCAGAATATACGTATATGCAACCTGGATGCGACGACTGTCAGATTTTGAGCTTTGCGGGCTAAAACCCTCGCTGCTCAAGTATTCGAATTCATTGGATCGTGAAAGTACATCCAGAAGTTTGAAAAACTCCAGCACACTGTCCATGCCTTTATCGGTACTCAGTTCTTTCATCCGCAGGAAGACGTCCTCAAATGTTTTTCCGTAAAAACGCATACCGCGTCCGCAGCGTTGCAGGAGTTTCCTGATTTTATAGTAAGGCTCTTTTTGCAACAATTGCGCATTGAACAGGTCTGCCCCAAACTGGATGGTAATCACGCGGTAGTTTTTGCCTTTGGGTTGAGCATCAACGGCTCCATCCCATTTGTGGTAGAGGTAGGGCCCTAAAAATACCAAATCGTTTTCCTGGTAGGCTTGTGTAGAGTCACCCACAATACGGGTGCCGGAGATGCCTGTAATCAAGCTGATTTCCAATTCAGCATGGTTGTGTAGGGGATATTCAAAACGATTGTTGAGGGCATCCAATACCACAAATACATCCGACTCTTTTAGAGGAGTTATTTCGAGAAAAACATCCATCGTAAAATTTTCTTTTGGAATAGGAAGAAAAACTTTTTTCTTAGGAACGGAAACGAAAAAAGAGCCAGTCAAAGGTTTACTTTATTTTGTTTCCGTTCCTTATTTCTTAAAGGTACTATTGATTTGCCGGAAAGTACCACAATACCATTTATTCTCAGGGTAAATTTGCAAGCGTTGGCTAAGTAACGAAGAAATCTACCAAGTTGACTTGGCAACGCACCCGCTAATATGAAGCAAACACTACCTATCTGGATACTCCTGCTGATTGGATTCAGCAGTTTGTATGGGCAAACCATCGACATTCTACAGCTCAAAGGCACCGTTACAGATGCCGCCAATGAACAAGCCTTAATTGGGGTGAGTATTCAAATCAAGGGAGGCCCAACGGGAGCAGTTACCGATTTGAACGGCGCCTTTAGCCTGGAAGCTCCCAAAGGCAGCGTACTGATCTTTAGTTTCATTGGGTATACCTCCAAAGAATTGACCGTTCGGGATGCAGCGCTACTCACCGTGCAATTGGAAACCGAAACCCAGCTATTGCAAGACATGGTGGTGGTTGGCTACAAGCGCGAGTTTCGTTCGGATGTGGCCTCGTCCATTAGCTCCGTAAAATCCAAAGATATTGCCAAACTTCCGGTAGTGGGGCTGGATCAGGCACTGCAAGGCCAAGTGGCAGGGGTGCAGGTGACTCAAGCAACTGGTGCGCCTGGCGACGACATTTCGATTCGCATCCGTGGCGTCAATACGCTTGGCAGCAACAACCCCCTCTTTATCGTCGATGGGGTTCCCACTACGGGCAGCATCAACATGTTTTCCACCAACGACATCGAGTCCATCGAAGTGCTCAAAGACGGTGCTGCTGCGGCCATTTATGGTGCACGGGCTGCCAATGGCGTGGTTTTGATCACCACCAAAAAAGGCAAATCGGGCAAAACGGCCTTTGCCTTCGATGTATACCACGGCATCCAGCAAGCGACGCGTTTGCCCGAATTGCTAAATTCATCAGAATACCTGCTGATCCGAAACGAAGCCATTCAAAATGCCAACGCCCTGCGCGATCCTCGGCGCCAGCTGACGGGCTACGACCCGAAAATATTGGATACCCTGGCCAACAACAACTGGCTGGATAAGGTCTTCAGCACTGCCCCGATGAGCCGGTATTACCTGAGCGCAACGGGCGGAGGGCCCCACGGCTCCTATTACTTGATGGGCGAATACCTCGATCAGCAAGGCATTTATACCGGACAAGGGTTCAAGAAATACTCGGTCAGGATGAACAGCGAAATCGGCAATTCCTGGCTGAAAGTGGGCAACAACCTCTCGTTTTCGGTCTCTGACCGCAAGCTGATCGGCAGCTCTGGTGACGGCGGTGGCCCCGGCAATGAACTGAGCGGCATTCGTTATGCCTTGATTGCAGCGCCAGTTTTTCCAGCTTACCGTGCCGATGGAACTTTGTACAAAACCAGCTCCGAGCTCGGGGATCCCAGCCTGTACGGTGACGGCAACGCCAACCCCCTGGCCTTTAATGCCGCTACGGATTGGAACATCAAAAAATACCGGGTATTTGGCAATGTTTTTGCAGAACTGCAACCCTTGAAAAACCTGCATTTCCGCACCAACCTGGGCGGCGATTTCCTGTTTACCAACGAAAAGCTATTCAAGGAAAGACTCTCGCCAGCGATCTATTCCCCGACTTCGCTGAATGAATCGCGTGTTTTTGAGCAAAACCTGGTCTGGAACAACTCAATAGATTACAACCTCCGACGCGGCAAGCACAAATTATCGGTTTTACTAGGCATGGAGGCCATCGTCAACCGCACCAATTACCTGGGTGCTTCGGCCAATAACTTTTCGCGTACCGATCCTTTGTTTCGCAACATCAACAATTCCGTACCCCAAACTTTGACCAACGTTGGTTCATCCGGCATTAGCACTGAATGGAGTTTGTATTCTTTCTTTGGCCAGGCCAATTACAACTACGGCGGCAGGTATGTACTGAATGCTTCTTTGCGACGCGATGGTTCTTCGCGTTTTGGACAAGGCAACCGCTACGGGAATTTTCCTTCGGTATCTGCGGCTTGGAATGTATCCAACGAGGAGTTCTTTTCGTCCATTAAGGCCATCTCGGGCTTGAAAATCCGGGCCTCTTTCGGCCAGTTGGGAAACCAGGAAATTGGCAATTACCCTTACAGCTCGCTGGTGCAGACGGGGCAACGGGTCTATTCTTTCGGCGGAGACGTGGCCACGGGGTCACGATTGGTTGAAACCGGCAACAGCAAAATCAAGTGGGAAACCACCACCCAGTACAATCTGGGCATCGACCTGAGTTTGCTGAAAGACCAGATTACCTTAACTGCCGACATTTACCAAAAAACCACTAGCGACATCATTGTACGCGTACCCGTGCCACAAGCCGGTGGGGGCGCCAATCCGCCTTACGTCAACGCAGGCAAGGTAGAAAACAAAGGGCTGGACCTGAACCTCAACTACCGCGGGCGCATTAAGCAGGGCAGCTCCAATCAGGGCAGTTACGGCATCACGGCCAATCTTTCGCTGGTGCGCAATCAAGTGCTTTCCGTTGCGGATTCCGAACCCATTTTGGGTGGTTTTGGCCTTTCGGATGGGCCCATCACCAAAACGGAACCAGGGTATCCGATTGGTTCTTTTTTCCTGTACCAAATGCAAGGTATTTTCCAGACGCAAGAAGAAATTGCCCAAAGCCCTTTTCAAACGGTGGATACCCGCCCTGGTGACGTCAAATTTGCAGATTTGAACCAGGATGGCTTTATCAACGACAAAGACCGCGCCCATTTGGGTAGCCCCTTCCCTAAGTTCATCTACGGCCTCAATGTTAATGCCCAGTACAAAAATTTTGACCTCTCCCTTTTGGTTCAAGGCGTGCAGGGGAACGACGTTTATTTTCTCTACGGCAATTTTGCTTACGAAACCCAATCGCGTGGTTTCAATTCCTACCGCGACATCTTGAACCGCTGGACACCCACCAACACCAATACCAATATCCCCAAAGTGAGTGTAGATGACCGCAACGGCAACCGGCGCATTTCCACCCGTTTTCTGGAAGATGGCTCTTACTTGCGCATCAAAAACATCACCCTCGGCTACGATTTGAAAAAAGGCCTGAAGCTCAACGGGGTGACGGCGGCCCGCTTGTACCTCACGGCGCAAAACGCCCTGACCATCACGCGTTACCACGGCCTTGACCCTGAAATTCAAGCCAATACCAATGATACGCGGGGGTACAACGTATCGTCCGATTTGGCCGTAGGCATCGATTGGGGCACAGTACCTGCCCCTCGTACTTTCATCATGGGATTTCACCTCGATTTCT
>NZ_JBBAKG010000068.1:5096-33491 GCF_040403615.1 Haliscomenobacter sp.
GTAGTTGGCGGCGACGGCTCGCGACCCGGCTTGACCGAACTGGATTTTTTTACGTTTACCCCACGCACCCAGGAACTGAACGACTTGTGGAAACTCAATTACAAGGGCATCACCCAATGCAATACGGTACTGGACAAAGTGCCCGCCATTGAAATGGATGCCGCACTCAAAAGTCGATATTTGGGCGAAGCACAATTCCTACGTGCCTATTACTACTTCATCCTGAGCCAGGTGTACGGCGGCGTTCCGCTAATCACCACCTTACTTCCACCGGATGAACTCAAACTGCCTAGGGCAAGTTTGCTGGAAATTCAAACCCAAATTCTGAAAGATTGCGAGGCAGCAGCATTGGCATTGCCCCCTACTTACCCCGCTACCTCGGCTGGAAGGGCAAATAAAGGCGCTGCTTTCGGCCTGGCGGCCAAAGTCAAAATTTACCAAAAAGACTGGGCGGGTGCACTGGACTACATTCAAAAAATCAAAGCCCTGGGCATCTACAAACTGGTGGCGGACTACCGGGATAATTTTCGGAAAAATACCCAAAACAACAGTGAGTCGGTTTGGGAAATCCAGCACAGCAACCTCCAACTTGGCCTGGGCAATTCCCTCAACCAATGGTGGGCATCCAAAAAGTACGGAGGCGGTTATGGTTTTGCAGAAGTGACTAAAGATCTAGTGGATGCTTTTGAGCCGGGCGATCCTCGACTCAAATTCACCGTAGCCCGTAATCGCGACGACTATTTCGGGGTGACCTACTTTGCCTCCTTTTCTTCTACCCAATACAGCCCGCTCAAGTACCTCCAATCCGACAAGGAAGCGACCCAAAAAGCGGATGGCGACATCAATTACACCGCAATACGCTATGCCGAGGTGCTGCTTTGGGAAGCGGAGGCACAAGCCGCACTGAACAAGCTAACGGAAGCAAAAATTCCACTCGAAGAAGTCCGTGCGCGAGCACGGGCACAATCGACAACTCCGGCCACTACACTGCCCCTGATCACCCTAAACGACCAGGCGGCACTGCAAGAAGCCATTCGCCATGAACGCCAGGTAGAACTGGCCTTTGAGATGCACCGCTATTTCGATCTGGTACGCTGGGGACAGGCCAGCAAGTACCTGAGCAGCTTTAAAGTGGGCAAGCACGAGTTGTTTCCACTGCCGCAAACGGAGTTGGATTTGAATACAAAATTGCTGCAGAATCCGGGGTATTGATCATTGTGAAATTTTTACATCCGCAATTACTGACTAGCGCAAAGGGGCATACTTTCTAAGGTGATCTAAGGTGCCTTAGGTGGTGAAGAAAAAATATGACTCTTGCGCGCAAGCGCGGAGAGTTTTTGTTTGAACCACTTAAGGCACTTTAGACCACCTTAGTGGGGTCACCTTAGCTAGATCGTATAAGCGACTCCAAAACAATCAGTTGAATATGAGCATAAATGTCATCAAGTTTCGTACATCACTTTTACTCTCGTTTTGGGGTATAGGCATTTTCGCGTTCGCCCAAGCTGGCCAAATACCCATTCCCCGCATTGAGCAAATGCCCAATGAACCCGCGCCTTTCAATATCCGCAATTGGGGACAAGTCGCATTGAAATACGATTCTTTTGTGTACGATGCGACCAAGACGGGCACATACCTGCCCCTGGTTTTTTTCAAAAATGCCGGGGTCAATTACCCTGCATCGCCGGTCTTTGGCCTAAACACGTATGTAGGAGTACCCAACCCAGCCAATGAAGCGATCAACGTATTGCCTTCCCTGGTAGGTGCGAGTTTGATGGGCATAGACAAACAAAAGCAGTTTGGCCGCAATTGGCTGGTACTGGCGCAGGATTTCTACAACAAAGCCAATGGCGAAAACCTTTTCCTCAACAATGCCGGGGCACACAGCGGGCAGGATTGGTGGTACGATATGATGCCCAATGTCTATTTTTACCAACTGACCGATTTGTATCCATTGGGCTTTGGAGAGTCCAAACTTCAGTTTACCAAAATTGCCGATCGCCTCCTGGAGGCTTCAAAAAAGATGGGGGGCAGTGCCGCACCCTGGACCAGCGCTTACCTGAACTACCGCGCCTGGAATTTTGACCAAATGAAACCCCTGACCACGGGAGTCAAAGAACCCGAAGCGGCCGGTGCTTTTGCCTGGCTCCTGTACCACGCCTACCAAAGAATGGGGGACAAAAAATACCTCCAGGGCGCAGAATGGTGCCTGGAATTCCTCAATGACTGGCCGGATAATCCTTCCTATGAACTGCAATTGCCTTACGGAACCTACATCGCGGCCAAAATGAATGCGGAATTGAACACCCGTTACGATGTAGAAAAAATGCTGAACTGGTCGTTCAATCGCGGTGCCCTGCGGGGTTGGGGAACCATCGTGGGCAAATGGGGCGGATTCGATGTGTCTGGACTGGTCGGCGAAGCCAATGATGCGGGCAATGATTACGCCTTCCAGCTCAATGGCGTGCAGCAAGCCGCCGCTTTGGTGCCGATGTTGCGCTACGACAAGCGCTTCGCTCGGGCCATCGGCAAATGGATGCTCAACCTGAGCAACGCCAATCGCTTGTTTTACCCTGGCTTTTTAACCAATGCCCAACAAGACGCCTCTGCCTGGTCGAATCAATACGACCTGGATCGGGTGATCGGCTACGAAGCGCTGCGCGAAAAACTGGGTGGAAAATCTCCGGTTTCAACGGGTGACGCCTTGGCTGGAAAATGGGCGGCTACCAATCTTTCGCTGTACAGCACCTCTTCGATTGGCTATTTGGGCGCCATCGTCAAAAAGACCAATGTTGAAAAAATCCTCTGTTTGGATGTATTGAAAACCGACTTCTTTCACGCAGCGGCTTATCCAACCTATCTGTTGTTCAACCCTTATGCCACAACCCAGCGGGTAGAACTGGATTTGGGCAATGCCCCAGTCGATGTGTACAATACCTTGCAAGAGGCTTTTGTACAAACCAACGTGCAGGGCAAAGTTGCGCTTTACATTCCTGCCAACGAAGCGCAATTGCTGGTGCTGACCCCCACTGGAGGGGTGGCCAGTTATGTTGAAAACAAATTCTTGGTAAATGGAGTCGTTGTCGACTATCGTCAATCCAAAATCAAATTGAACGCCAGACCCCGCATTCAGGGCATCGGGGTTAAAGACAGTACTTTGGTCATCAATGACCAAGTGAGCGTTTTTGGACAAGCCATCGACCCTGAAGGCAGTGCCTTGGAGTACCTGTGGTCGGTGAACAAAGGCACAGTGTTGGGTAAGGGGAAAACCGTCCAGTTCAGCACCCCTTCTGAATCAGGGCAAATTCAGCTCCGACTGATCGTAAAGGACAGTGCAGGACTTGCAGACACAGCAAGCCTGTTGATTAAGGTAGTTGCAGCCATCAACAAAGCCCCTGAGATCATTGTCCTGGAAAAGTCAGCAGCATACACTGCACCCAACGGCAATTTAACCTTTACCTGCCTGGCCAAAGATGCCAATCAGGATCCACTGGTCTACGCCTGGTCGGCCACCGGAGGTAGCATTCAAGTTGTGGGTGCTAACGCCAATTGGAAAGCACCAGGTACAGAAGGCTTGTACACCATCAATGTAGAAGTCAAAGACCCCGGGGGCTTAAGCGCAAAAACCAGCAGTAAAATCTGGGTACGGGTTTTTGCACCAGCGGAGGGTGACCTGGTTGCTTTTTATCCTTTTCAAGGCGATGCCCGCGACATGGGTCCTAATCACCTGGACGGCCAGATAAATCGTGCCCGCATTAGTACCGATCGCAATGGAATAAGTGACGAAGCTTTTTCTTTTGATGGAAAAACCCAGCACATCCTGGTGCCAAACAATGCGCTGCTCAATTTTGACAAAGCCATCACACTCCTGACCTGGTTCAAGGTCAATGCCACGCCCGACCGGGAGAGTTTTTTGTTGTCGCACGGCAGTTGGCAACAACGCTGGAAGTTGTCTCTTACTCCAACCCGACAGCTTCGCTGGACACTCAATTCCCTCAACGGCATCAAAGACATCGATTCTGCTACCGAACTTTTGCCCGGACAATACCACCAAGCCACCGCAACTTACGATGGCAGCTACCTGGCGCTTTACCTGGATGGCGAGTTGGAATCCGTGACTCCTTTTACCGGAAAAATCAGGACAACCACTCTTCCCTTGCTGTTTGGACAAATGTGGCCCGACGATGCCCAATACAACTTTGCCGGGGTATTGGACGAAGTGAGGCTGTACAACTATGCACTCCCTCCCGACAAAGTAAAGAACTTATACAAGAACAACACGACTACGCACACACAGCAGTTTTCAATCAGTGATGCACCATTGCAGGTCGCGCCGAACCCGTTTTCTCATTCCATCCATCTGCTAGATGCTGCCTGGAAAGAGCACCGTGGAATCCTACAACTCTATCAGACCGATGGAAAAATGATCAAGGCATGGACGCTGGAGAAGTTGAGCAACAATTCGCTCGACTTGTCTTACCTACCTGCAGGCTCATATTGGTTGAAGCTGTCTTCAAATGGGCAGGTGAAAGCCCAACTAATCATTAAACAATAAGTGCATCTCTGCGATGCGCCAAATCCACAACCCAATGAAATTTAAAATACACATGCTGAAACTCCTTTTTTTGAGCGTCCTCTACGTTGGAGTGCTCAAAGGGCAAACGCCATTAGCGAGTTATCCCTTTGATGGATCAGCAAAGGATGTTTCTGCCAATCGCAACCATGCGGTTGTAAATGGTGCCGTACTGAGCGCCGACCGTTTCGGTTGGGCAAATAAGGCATTTTACTTCGATGGGGTGCAAAGCACCTTGCAAGCACCAAATCTCAGTGTTTTGAATACAGTCAAAACCACGGTCTCCTTTTGGGTAAGGGTAAAAGCCCTTCCAACTCAGGGAGAAGTTTTCCTGCTTTCTTTTGGCGGCTGGCAAGAACGTTGGAAAATCTCCCTGCCCAGTCATGGCAAACCCGTCTGGACAACCAACCACACCAATGGCATTTCGGATATGGATTCCGGTGATGGAAACACCTTGGTAGCAGGAGTATGGAAACACGTGGCTTTTGTGCACGATGGCGCCAAAAACCTCATCTACATGAACGGGGTAAAAGTGGCCGAAAAAGCCGTAGTAGGCAACCTTAGCAACACCAGCAAGCCCTTTGGAATTGGCTTTAATGCGGTAGATGGAGGCAATTTTTTCAACGGAGACCTGGATGAACTCAACGTCTTTGGAGATGCGCTCACTGGACCGGAAATTGCTGCCTTGTACGCTGCCCAAGGTACTGCACCCTTGTTGGCCAAAGGTTTGTTGAGCCATTATGCTTTTTCAGGCAACACCAAAGACCAAGGCATTCTGGCCAATCACGCGGAAGGCAAAGACCTCACTCCAAGAACCGATCGTTTCGGTTTTGGCAACTCAGCCTATCGTTTTAATGGCACTTCTTCTCAATTGACCGCGCCACCAACTGCGCCCCTCAATTCGCCCAAAGCATCGATCAGCTTTTGGGTAAAAGTGAACAAACTGCCCGCCAACGGCGAAGTCTTTTTGCTTTCTCACGGCGGCTGGCAAGAACGGTGGAAAATCTCCCTGCCTAGCCACGGCAAACCCGTATTTACCACCAATTATGCCAATGGCATTTCCGACATGGATTCTGGCGATGGCAATGCCCTCGTACCCGGCAAATGGACGCATGTGGTGATGGTGCACGATAGCCTCAAAGACATCATTTACCTGAATGGCGTATTGGCCAATTCCAAAAACGTTGTGGGCAACCTCAACGCCACCAAATTCCCCTTGGGCATCGGTTACAACCCCATCGACGGTGGCAACTTCTTTGATGGTGATTTGGACGAAGTGCAATTGTACAATACCAATTTGAGCTTGCAGCAGGTCAAAGACTTGTATACCGCTCAGTCTACGTCTCCAGTTACGCCGTCTCCATTGGTAGCAGAATTCAAATTTGCGGGCAACTTCCAGGATGGTACTGCTTTCAAAAACGATGGCGTCAGTAGCGGCGCACCGCTCAGTACCGATCGCTTTAGCCTGGCCAACAACGCAGTAAGCTTCAATGGAGCTGAACATGTGGATGTCGCCAATTCTGTGGCTTACAACAGCCCCAAAACCACCATCAGCTTTTGGATCAATGTAAAAACATTTGTTGGCAGCGGTGAATACTACATTCTTTCTCATGGTGGCTGGCAGGAACGTTGGAAAATCTCTTTGCCGAGTCATGGCAAGCCGGTTTTTACCACCAATTATGCCAACGGCATTTCCGACATGGATTCTGGTACGCCTTTGATCCTCAATACCTGGACGCACGTGGTGATGGTACACGACAGCCTCAAAGACATCATCTATTTTAATGGGGCAAAAGTGAATGAAAAAGCCGTTGTGGGCAGCCTCAACGCTACCAAATACGATCTGGCCCTGGGGTACAGCAACATCGACAACAACAACTTTTTCAAAGGCAGTCTGGACGATCTGCAAATTTACAACCGTGCGCTCAGCGCGCTCGAGGTAACGAATTTGTTCGATGCCCAAAAACTACCCACTCCAATAGCGGGTGACCTGGTAGCGGAATACAAATTCAACGGCAACGGCGAAGATGCTACCGCCTACCGCAACCACGCCAACCTGGGCAAGGCAGTACTGGACAAAGACCGCTTCAACAAGTCGAACAAAGCGCTGTTGTTGGATGGCAAAACCACCGAAGTGAGCGCCAGCAATTCTGCGCAGCTCAATTCCGATTTTACCACCGTGAGTTTTTGGACAAAAATCAACAACCTACCCGGCAACGGTGAAGCATTCTTGTTGTCGTTTGGCGGCTGGCAAGAACGTTGGAAAATCTCACTGCCCAGTCATGGCAAGCCGGTTTGGACAACCAATTACGAAGGCGGTATTTCCGACATGGACTCTGGTGATGGCAATGCCCTGGTGACGGGCAAATGGACACAAGTGGCCATGGTACACAACGGCACACAAGACAAGATTTTCATCAACGGCAAACCTGTAGCAACTAAAAATGTACCGGGCAAACTGAACAAAACCACCAAGCCCCTGGGCATTGGTTTCAACATCATCGATGGTGGTTCGGTTTTGGATGGCCAACTGGACGATATCCTGATCTTTAAAAAAGCCTTAAGCGATGCGCAGATTGATTCTCTGTACAAAGCCCAAGCCATTGCACCTGTACTCAGCGACACGATTGCACCTGATGCTCCGCTGAATC
Source organism: Haliscomenobacter sp. (assembly GCF_040403615.1). Classification (NCBI taxonomy): domain Bacteria; kingdom Pseudomonadati; phylum Bacteroidota; class Saprospiria; order Saprospirales; family Haliscomenobacteraceae; genus Haliscomenobacter; species Haliscomenobacter sp. The sequence continues at coordinate 12,321 of NZ_JBBAKG010000068.1, forward strand.
TGGTCGCATTGGCTAAAAATACCACCGTTTCGTTGGATTGGCGGGATGCCGCTGACAATGTTGGGGTTACGGCTTACAATATTTTTCAGGATGGCAAAAAAATAGCCACGACTGCGCTGTCAGAAGCAGCAGTAGTGGGATTGAAACCATTGACCAGCTTTGTATTTGGCGTTACTGCGCTGGATGCGGCGGGCAATGAGTCTAAGCTGACCAGTACAACCATTAAAACGGGCGAGGATGCCAGCCCCGATACGAAGGCACCTACTAAACCAGGTGCGCTCAAAGCAGATGTGGGTACTTTTACGGTAGTCCTATCCTGGGTGGCTTCAACTGATGATCGCCAGGTTGTCGGGTATGTCGTTTTGGTCGATGGCAAAGTAGTGGATACGCTAGCGGGTACTGCAACTTCGTTTGTGGTTTCTGGATTGGAAGCGGTCACCCCTTACACCTTTGAGGTTTATGCTTTCGATAAAGCGGGCAACAATTCCGATTATGCCGATGTAACCGTTACCACAAAGCCAAAACTTGTGACCAGCGAGCCAGGTCTGGTTGCCTGGTATCCTTTCGAAGGCAATGCCAACGATGCGACGCCTTACAACAACCACGGCGTTATTGGTGGAAATCCGGTGTTTGAAACCGTTAAAAATCGTTTGCGCCCGGGCGGTAAAGCCCTCAAGTTTGATGGCGTAAAGGATTCAGTATTGGTACCTAACGGGGTGCAGCTGATTTCTGATTTCACCACGGTGAGCTTCTGGATTCGGGTAGACAGCATCAATGCCAAGGACGCCGAAGCATACATCATCGATTTTGGCCACTGGGATCAACGCTTTAAAATTTCGCTGCCTCAGCACAAGCGCATTGTATGGACAACCAATAGCAAAAACACCCAGTTCCCGAATTTCATCTCGGACATGGATGCCAAAGATGGCAACGAACTGCTTTTGCGTGATTGGTGGCATGTAACCATGGTACACGATGGCAAAGACGATGTCATCTACATCGATGGCAAGGAAGTAAACCGCAAGCCTGCCGTAGGTGTGTTGAATCCCACCACCCGCCCCATGGGCATTGGCAACAACGCCGTGGATGGTGGACAATACTTCATCGGTGCTTTGGACGAATTGAAAATCTACAATGTAGCACTGACTACTGCCGAAATTGCCCGCTTGTACCGGAATGGGGTAACCAGTTTGAAAGACCTTCAGGCAGATTTTGGACGCTACATCCGCATCGCTTACCCGAACCCTGCCGTCAACGAAGTGTCGATCGTGCATACCCTCCCTGGCAATCAGGATTTGTTGGTAAGGGTCTTGGATTTGAGTGGTCGCCAGGTTGGTGCATTCAAATTTGACAAAGGCAGCCTGGGTTCAGGCAACCTTACTTTGAATGTTGCAAACTATCCTACTGGTACTTACCTGGCCAATTTTATCTTGGGCGGTAAGAATATGGGATCAGTTAAATTCATCAAGGAATAATCAACCGTTAGCGGTTTTCGGAGGGTTTCTGTGTTGAAACCCTCCGAATTCTAATTCACTCACATTCCGCAGTAAACGCTGTATTCAGGTCGTTGCAAACGATAAAATTTCTACGGATGTGCTGAGCAGTTGAACCGCTATTGAATACTTGTCACTTTTTGCCTGATGCAAAAAGTAACCAAAAAAATCAAGGCTGTATTGAAATCCTACGATTTTGCGAAAGCTCCGGCGGCGCGAAAAAAACTCGTCCCTCCTGCGTCGGGACTCAAACAGTTTTTCGCTTAACCCGCCTCCACTTCCGCAAAATCGGGATTTCAATAAGGCCTTTTTCGCATTGCCGTGGATATTTTAGATTAGACGAAATATTATTGGTGCTGCGTAATGTGAGTGATTTAGTCTGGTCTTTTGACTAAAGAACGCGTTCTGCTCAACAACAAGCAGCTTTTTCCACTACGGCCTCGGTTGCAACGTTTGCATTGCAGCCACAATCGCTTTTTACCTGCGCTGCGGAAACGGTGCAGCAAGCCGATGCGGTTGCCAGCTCGTAGTGTGGATCGTTGAATTCGGCATCTTGATGAAAGTAATAAACCTCCCATTGTACCCCATCCGGATCGTTGGCCCAAAATTTGTCTTGCGTGGCGTAACAGCAATTGGTGCCAATTTCCTCTTTGGATACCAGATTTTGTTCCTTCGCGGAAGCGAGTTTGGTGTTCAACTCTTCGAGGGTCTCTACCTGGAAACCCATATGCCCAAAATTGGATTGTACCCGATCCTTGTTTTCGACAAATGAAATGATCAGCGAGGGTTGACTCAGTGTATATTTTGCGTACCCTGGTTTTACCTTTTCAGGCGCCTGTCCGAAAAACGAGGTATAAAATGCAAGCGTTTTGGCCAGATCACTTACGTACAGGCTTACGTGCATTCTTGGAAATTCGTGGTTCATGTGTATAGATTTAGTGGTTAACAACATTTTGATTTTTTGGCCAACATCCCTTCCGAAATATTGGTGAAATAACTTTGCATGACTTCCAGTGCGGTTTCATCGATGCAATAGCAAATGGCATTTCCTTCTACGTTGCCCTTGATCAAACCCGCATTTTTGAGTTCTTTCAAATGCTGGGAGATGGTGGGTTGCGCCAGTGGCAGTTCGTTCACAATATCGCCGCATATGCAGGTGTCTACCTTTAGCAAGTAATCCATAATGGCTATCCTGGCGGGATGCCCCAGTGCTTTTGCCAGGGTTGCCAGTTGATTTTGACGGGGAGTAAAGTGATCTGTTTTGGTTGCGCCCATTGTTTATTTATTTATCGCAATATTGCGATAAATGTAAACAAGAAACAAGTACTCCAGAAATATTTTTTTCAGAAGCGAAAGAAAGAAGTCAAAATCCACCAGTTAGATTGTCCTCAGGGAAGACTCCCGCACCAACAACTCCGTCTTTAAAACCACCGTTTCGTGTGAAAATTTTTCTTTGTGTTTGCTGTGCTTGAGCAATTGCTGTGCTGCAATTTTGCCCATCTCCACTGCTGGATGGGTAATGGTGGAGAGGGGAGGATCGATGATCGAAGAGATGGGATCGTTGTTGAATCCGATAATGGCCAATTGTTCGGGTACTTTGATGCCCCGTTTTTTGGCGCATTGGATGGCACTGATCGCAGTGGTATCATTGGGGCAAAAAAGGCCATCGGGAGGATTGGGTAAACTGAACAATTGATTGGCCAATTTGGTGCCTTCTTCCAGGCTCAGGCTGTTGCCAGAAATCATCAGTTCCTCTTCAATGGGGAGATGGTGTTTTTGTAAAGCTTCGCGGTACCCTCGAAAACGCTCTTTGTATACATTGCGGTGTTGTGAGCCTACAAAATGAGCGATGCGCTTGCATCCTTGCGCTATCAGGTGTTCCGTGGCCATAAAACCTGCTGCAAAATTGTCGATGATCACGCGATGGGAAGCTACCTCTTCCGGAACCCGATCTACAAAAACCACGGGAATGTTGCTGCGGAAAAACTCTTCAAAATGATCGTACTGTAAGGTCTCGGTAGCCAGTGAAACGATCAAACCACTTACGCGACTGTTGTACAAAGCTTTAGCATTGGCCACTTCATGGTCATAACTGTCATGCGATTGGGAGATCAACACATTGTAGCCTTCCTGACGGGCGGTATCTTCGATTCCACTGATCAGAGAAGAAACGAAGGGGCGATTGATCAGGGAGATGATTACGCCAATGGTGTTGGTTTTGCTGTTGCGCAGACTGGCTGCAATTTGGTTGGGGCGATACCCTCTTTCCTGAGCGAGCTTTTTTACCAATTGAATGGTCTCTTTACTGATGCTGGGGTGTTCTTTGAGCGCTCGTGACACGGTGGAAGGTGCTACGTTCAGTTCAGCGGCAAGGTCGTGAATCGTAACCTCTTTATTGGGTTTCATTTTTTATGGTTAGGAGTATGCTTAAAAAAACATTTAAACATACTCAAAGGCAGAATCTGAGCAAAAAAAGGGCACAACAAAGAAAGCAAATTTTGCGCAATCGATTGTGCAAAAAATGATATTCTATTTTGATTGAGCTAATTTACCCCTTTTGCATAAACTTCGCCAAATTGCCCATTGCAGTAGTACTGACTTTGTTTTTGAAAAAAGAGGTCCAACCAAGCAGTACTCCGGTCAACCCAAAAGCTTGTCTGGCCCAACTGTAAAAATTAAAACGATCCACGTGTTTTTTGATTTTTCCACCTTCAAATTCAAAACTGGCTTTGATTTTATTGAGCACTTTGCGGCCCGTCAAGGATAGGGTATAGCGGGCTTCCCAATAGGCGCTGCCGTGGGTATCATTGGCGGTGATGTCCCTGAATTCTAGTTCGAGGTCTTTGCCATTGCGGATCAACATCTCCCACATGGCGCGTGCCTGAGCCGCATTGAGGTTGCGAAATGCCTCGTCGCTAAAGGTGGCTTCATCGGCATAGCAAGCTTGCATGCCCTGGTAATCCTTGTTTTGGAAAGAGGTATAAAAGGTTTCAATCAGGACTTGATTTGGGTGCTTTTCCATGGTTTGGTGTATTTGCTTTTAAAGATAAGCAATTATTTTTGCGGTAACCTATTCCGATGGCAACAACAAAAAACGGGTCTGATGCCATGCACGAGACCCGTTTTTCTTTATCCTGAATTAACGCTTGATTATAGTGCCAATTCAACAACTGTTTCTTCGTGTTGGCTGATGTCCAGACCTTCTTCTTCCTGGTCTTCAGATACCCGCAACGGAGAGATCAAGTTGGTCAATTTGAAAACCAACCAAGAACCTACACCGGTGTAAGTAACTACAATTGCCAATGCAATCAAGTGGCTGATCAACAGTTTTGGGTTGCCAGTAGCAATCAAACCACCGAAAGACTCAGTAGCAAAGATGGCAGTCATCAACATACCAACGATACCTCCAATACCATGACATGGGAACACATCCAATGTGTCGTCCAGACTGGTGCGAGACTTGCGTACAACCGCATAGTTGGATACGGTAGCAGCAACTGCACCGATCAGCAAACTTGGTCCGAAGTTGATGTAACCGCAAGCAGGGGTAATCGCTACCAAACCTACTACGGCACCAATACAGGCACCCAATGCAGATGGTTTGCGACCGCGCATGGTGTCAACCAGGATCCAGGCAATAGCCGCAGCAGCTGAAGCCAGGTTGGTGTTGACGAAAGCAGTTACCGCCTGGCCATTTGCAGCCAATGCAGAACCACCGTTGAATCCGAACCAACCGAACCAGAGCAAACCAGTACCCAGGATCACGTAAGGTGTATACAATACTGCGTGAGAGTGTCCTTCAACGTGGGTTTTTCTTCTACCCAATACTCTTGCGCCAACCAGTGCCGCGACGCCAGCAGAGATGTGTACTACCGTACCACCCGCAAAGTCGAGAACGCCCATTTTGAACAAGAATCCTTCTGGATGCCATGCCCAGTGCGCCAATGGAGAGTAGATCAAGATACTCCACAGTACAATGAAGATGATGTAACTCCAGAAACGCACCCGCTCAGCAAATGAGCCAGTGATCAAGGCAGGAGTAATGATCGCAAACTTCAACTGGAAGGCTGCAAACAATACAAAAGGAATACCTTGGTTGATGCCAGGGTTGGCTGCAGGTGCAGTGCCTACTCCGTTGAACATGAAGTGCGTCAGTGGATTGCCAACAAACCCGCCTAGTGAATCACCGAAGGCCAAACTAAACCCTACTACATACCAGATCACACTGATGATACCCAGTGCGATAAAGCTTTGCAACATGGTTGAGATGATGTTTTTTGAGCTTACCATACCACCGTAGAAAAAGGAAAGTCCAGGTGTCATCAGCAGTACCATACTGGAGGCAACCAGCATCCATGCGACGTTTCCTGAATCAAATGTTACTCCCTCAGCCGGTGTTGGAAAAGTGGCCGGATATACCGACGCGATGGCAGAGATAATGAGGAGCAGCACAAAGCTGAACGTAGCCATCGGCTTGTTCGTAATCAATTGTGTCATACCGTTTCCGTTTTAAAGCTTTAGTTGAATATTCTAAAAGCAGTTGTGAAAAAAAAGTTTGGTGTTGCTTTAGTTGTATGACAAAAGTACAAGTATTTCTTTGAAATATTCCCAAATATGGGCAATGAATTTTACCTAAATTGAAAATTAAGAATAAAAAAGAAGAATCAGGGGACTCAAAAAAATAATTTTTAAGGATTTTTCCCCTCTACACAAATTTCTTTGGTAAATCAGAGCAGCCCTTCGTTCCGCAAAGTGGTATATATTCTTGAAGAAAGACTGTTTCGTGCTTGTTTGCCAGGGTAATTGGTCCAAAACTGGATGCTGAACACCTGCTGACCATTGGCATCCATACCTCCGTAATTCACCATTGGCTCGGGCTGCGTGAGTACTGCTTCTTCCCGGATTGCGCAAGCTTTGACCATTTCCATTACCCGTTTGGGGTCAGAATTTGCACTTGTGCCAATTGACAACTCATACATTCTGGGCCCAGCAGATCTGGCGTGACTGACGACTTGCTTGTGGATAAGATCGGTATTGGGAATGACCAGAATTCCCCCTTCAATTTTTCGAATGCGGCTGCTGCGCAATTTAATTTCCAGGATTTCCCCTTCTTCTCCATTGACCACAATACTATCACCAACCCGGAAAGGGCGCTCAAAAATCAAAACCAAGCCAGCCAAGATGTTTGCTACAAAACTTTGCAGGCCAAATCCCAATCCGATGGCGAGGGCTGCTATGACCAGACTCAATTTTTGTAGGTCAAAACCAATATAACCGATGGCCAACAATACGCCCAAGAAAACCAATAGGTAATGCACAATGTGGCCAACGGCCATCGGGATTCCGTATTCAAACTGGAAACGCTCCAGGATTTCTTCTTCCAAAAGGTATTTCAATAATTTTCCAATCAGCCAAGAACCTGCTATAATACCAGAGAATCCCAATACCCCGCCCACAGTGAGCCGGATGGTGCCAAAGCTGTACCCTGCGCTCCAGAATTGCCCAAAAGCATACTCCAATGGCCCCAGGAGGTGCAGGGCATTGAGAATAAATCCAAACCAGACCAATACGCCACTGATGCGCAAGAGTTTGCTCGTGCTGCTCAGGAAAATGCCCCGGTCTACAGCCAGTACACTACCTTCCTCTACCGGACGCAAGTTGAGTACAAACCTCAGCAAGCCTTCTACAACCATCGCTGCGCTGAAAATAATCAGTCCGGTAAGGATGATTTTTTCCAAAGAAAGGTTGAACACTTCCGCCAGGGTATCATAGCCTGCAATGTTGCCTAGCACTGCAATACTGGCCACCACCAAAAAGATTGGAGCCGCAAACTGCATGATGCGGGCAAATACAGCACTGGTTAAGGGCTCTCGAAACCATTGTCGGTCGCGGAATCCAACTGAAAATACAAACAATCCCAACAAGATGCTTTCCAGTAGCATAAACCAACGGAAAATGACCTGATTGGCAATGGCCGACTTGAGCATCAGGTGCACAAAAAAAAGCGCACCGACCAGGTAGATGCTCCAGCGAATGTTGGGGATCACAAATCTTGGCACAATGACCACAAATGGCACAATCAAGGCCATTACGATTATTTCACTGAATACCGAAGGTCTGTTGGGGTAAAGCAGTGGCGTCATCAAGAGGGTGATCAAGAATGCAGTAGTGAGGGGTTTGGAAAAAACAATCTCGGTGGCGAGGTTGAATTCTTCCTGCCGATTGTATTTGCGGTCTTTTTTGAAAAAAGAATTGCCCAACATAAAAAACAACCCGATACCCAAAAAAAGCATCAAGTGCAGGAACATCCGGTCGCGATTGTTGCGCAGAAACTCCTGGAATTCTTTTTTGAAATAATCCAGGGCTACTTTGCGGTAGCTTTGTTCCGCACTGGATTTGGCACTCAAGGGTACCTCAAACAGGATCTGACGGCGATTGCTGAGCATGCTTTGCAACTCCAGTTTCTCCAGACCCTCCATGTTGGACAAATGGTACTGGTTCAGGAGTTTTTGGTCGAGTACACTGCTTTGCAAACTGAGCAACTCGTTGGAACGGCGCTGCAAGGCCGTGTCGGCCTTATTGAGTTCCATTTGCAATGAATCCACGCGTTGGCGCACTTCCGCAGGAATATCTTTAGAGAAAGACACCTCGGTCAATTCCCAGATGATCTTTTTTTTGCTCAATTCGTCGCGCAAGGTTTGGAGCTGAGCAGAGTAGCCTTGCAGTTGGTTTTCATCTGCCTGAGACTGTCGGAAATAGCGGCGCCAGCGCCCGGCCAAACTTCCACTGATGCGGCTGGCCACCTGTTGCTCCCACACATAATTGGAGGTTTTTTGCAAGCTATCCGCGGCTCGACGCAAGGAATCTACCGATTGATGTACGTCTCTGAGTACTGTACTTTGTCGCAGGGCTGGCCAAAGTTGGTTGCGCAGAAAAAGCTCGGAATTGCCCAATTCTTCTGCCAACTCTGGAAGAGGAATTGGACTGTTTGACCTGGCCGTATCCATCGGCAAAACCGAGGATTGAGCGAAAAGAGGCAAGGTTAATAGGGTCAGGATAAAAAGGATGGTATAGCCTCTGGTTGATTTGCACATATTTGCCGCGAATTAAGAACGGAAAGATAGAGAGAAATCAGGAATTTTTTGCGTCATACTTAATCCCGCACCACCACAAATCCCTCCACAAAAGGATCGATCACTTCTTTTAGGGCTTCGCCAAAACCTTCCCCGTATTTCATATAAAAATTCAGAAAATTATCCGTCCTTTCCTGCAAGCCATTGCCTGGAAACAACTTCTCTTTCAAACTGCGAATCTGATTGATGCCCGTTTCGTGTTTTTGTTTTTCGGCGCGTACCAGGCGGCCTTCCAGTTGCTCCAGTACTTTTTCCTGCTTGACTGCTTCTGCCAATACTGCTTTTTCCAAGGTTGGATCCACGCTCAACGCTTTTATGCGCACTTGCTCAAACAGGGTCTTCAATTGAGCCATTTCTGACTGGAGACTCAGTTCTCCTTCCGAGTTGAGTGCCACGTATTGCTTGATCAGAAATTCGGTATCGATGAACAGATCTTGCACCCGCAAACCGAGTTTTTCCATGCGGCCAGACGTAGCTTTGTCGATCCAAAGCAAAGAGTTGCGGCGGATCAACACCGGAAAATTGATGCCAAAATGGGCAAACTGGCTTTTGCGCTCCAACCAATACGCGATTTCGCCACCACCACCCACATAAGCCAGGTTGGGGAGTATCAATTCTTGAAACAAAGGGCGCAGCACCACATTGGGGCTGAATTTTTCTGGATGCGCCTCCAGTTCTGCTTCCATTTCAGCAGGCGTAAAGCGCAAATCGGTATTCAAAACGCTGAAAAAATCGCCATCGCGCACAATGCGGTCGCGGCGATTGGGTTGCAGGTAAAACAGGTTGATGTCGCGGGCATGCGCCTGACCAGAAAAACCAGCAGCCGTCAACGCCTCTTGCGCAACCGAGATCAATGCCTGTGAACTTTGCTGAAACAGCTCCTCCCGCATGATCGGGATGAACAGGCGCTTGAAGGCTGGAATGTTCATGTTCAGCGCCACCAGGCCGTATTTGCCAAAGAGGCGATTCACCAGATCGATGGTGGCATCGGCGTACAATTCGTGACCAGTGTATGCAGACTCGATTTGCTGGTAGATAAAACTGCCATTTTCGCTTTCTCCCAACACCTCTTTTAGTTGTTCCAAAACCTGAGCCAGGGTAGCGGTCGACATATCGCCACAAGAACCGCCTACTGCATCGTGTTCCCAGCGCAAGGTTTTGCCAAAAAGGTTCGCGTGGTTGATTTCGTCAAAATCGTGGTCTTCTGCGCCATTCACCAAAACGGGTACGAAGCTGTAATCAGGATAAGTCATGCGCAACTCTTCAGCCAGATTAATCGCAGTGAAGATCTTGTACCAATAAAACAAGGGCCCGGTGAATAGGCTGGGTTGGTGGGCCGTTACAATTGCAAAAGTATTGGGGCTGGCCAACAACTCGATGTTCAGGTTTACATTGGAATGGATGTTGAGTCCCTGGTATTGCGTGCGCAAGGCAGCTACCAAAATTTCCCGATTGATGGCACTACCAGATTTATCTTCAATGGTCTGCTTGAAAGCATCCAGGGTTGGGCTGTATTGATAAAAGGGACGCAGCGCCGGATTTTGGGTGGCGTAGGCTACGTCTTTGGAGGCCAGTTGTGGCACGGTTGGATAAGGGAGGATGGTTACGTCCATGTCGAGTATTGTGGTTAGTATAGCGTTTTTTTGGGGTGCAATCATTTTGCACAAAAAAATTTTATATTTGGAGTTGAAGAAGGAGTGGGTTGCGCCTCCAGTCGCTTCGGCGCTTCGGCTACGCTCAGCGACCGAAGGCGCAACCCCCTCCTTCCTCAACTCCTCTAAATGAGATTAACCTCAAATTAGTTTTAACCACTGCTTAAATTCTCCTTTTTCAATCATGCAAAAATACATTCTTGCCCTCGATCAAGGCACCACCAGTTCTCGCGCCATTTTGTTTGACCACGATGGCAACGTAGCTGGCGTACGCCAGCAGGAGTTTACCCAATTTTACCCTCAGCCAGGTTGGGTAGAGCACAATCCGCTCGAAATTTGGAACACTCAACTTGCGGTTGCCCGCGAAGTACTCCAGGCTAACGGCGTTCAACCGCATCAAATTGCGGGAATCGGCATCACCAACCAACGCGAAACAACGGTGGTTTGGGACAAAAATACCGGCCAACCCGTATTCAATGCCATTGTGTGGCAAGACCGCCGTACCGCCGCGATTTGTGATGAACTCAAAGCCCAAGGCGAAGAAGCGTACATAAAAGCGCAAACAGGTTTGGTGGTGGATGCCTATTTTTCGGGCACGAAGGTAAAATGGATTCTGGACAATGTAGACGGTGCAAGAGAAAAAGCAGAGCGGGGAGATTTATTGTTTGGAACCATTGACTCCTGGTTGGTCTGGAAACTGACCGGCGGTAAAGTGCACATCACCGATTATTCGAATGCCTCGCGCACCTTGCTGTACAACATCCAAAAACTGGAATGGGACCAACATTTGCTCGGTGTACTGGGCGTGCCAGCCAGTATGTTGCCTCAAGTGAGTCCTTCCAGCCAGGTGTATGGCCATACCAGTGCAGACCTTTTTGGTGCAGAGATTGCCATCGGTGGCATTGCGGGAGACCAGCAAGCTGCCCTCTTTGGTCAGGGTTGTTTTCAGCCCGGCGCAGCCAAAAATACTTACGGTACGGGTTGTTTTATGCTGATGAATACGGGCAAGGAGCGCATCCAATCCAACGCAGGCTTGCTGACTACCATTGCCTGGGGCTTGAATGGTGAAGTGCATTACGCGTTGGAAGGCAGTGTGTTCATTGCCGGAGCCGCCATCCAATGGCTGCGTGATGGACTAAAGATCATCGATGAATCGCCGGATTCCGAGTTTTTTGCCATGAAAGTGCCCAGTACGGATGGGGTTTACGTGGTACCTGCCTTTGCAGGCCTGGGCGCGCCATATTGGGACATGTACGCGCGGGGTGCCATTTTTGGCTTGACACGGGGCACGCAAAAATCGCACATCATCCGCGCCACCCTGGAGTCGCTGGCCTACCAGACCAAAGACGTGCTGGGGGCAATGGAAAAAGACGCAGGTACACCACTGGCGGTTTTGCGCGTAGATGGCGGCGCGTGTGCCAACAACCTCTTGATGCAATTTCAGGCGGATATCCTGGGGGTAAGCGTAGAGCGTCCCAGAATCATCGAAACTACTGCCCTCGGCGCTGCTTACCTAGCAGGTTTGGCTTGCGGATTCTGGACGATGGAAGACCTGCAAAACAAATGGCACCTGGATCGGGCTTTTCATCCCAATATGACGGATGAGGCGCGGACTAAACTCTATAAAGGCTGGCAAAAAGCAGTAGAGCGAACGATGGGATGGGAGGAGTGATTTTTTCAATGTCCAATATTCAATAATCAATGTCCAATGTCCACGCGGGTTGGAGCAAACCAATAATTTTTTAACCTGCGCTGAAATAAGCGCATGTTAAAAAACGATTTTTCTAAAATAGGCAGCATGATTAGTCATAACCCAAAGGATTGGATCACTTTTATTTTCCGTTTTCACCGTTCGGATACCGTTCGGCGTCTATTCCCAATGATTGTATTGATTTCGCTGTATTCAGCGGGTGTGGCTTACCTTGAAATAGAAATATGGCAATTGAGTGAAAAGAGCCATGTACGCAATGTTTCGGTGATGCATACTTTATTGGGTTTTGTGATCTCCTTTTTGCTGGTCTTTCGCACCAACACGGCTTATGAACGCTGGTGGGAAGGCCGGAGGCTCTGGGGCGCCCTGGTGAACACCAGCCGCAACCTTGCCATGAAGTTGGCCGCCCTGCTGCGCAACGAGCAGGAGGAAAAGGATTTTTTTCGAGTCATGATCCCAGCCTATGCTTCCGCATTACAAAGACACCTGAGCAGCGAGGATACCCGCGTGGAACTATTTGACAAACTGCCCAAAGGCTTGCAAGAAAAACTTGACAACGAAAAACATATCCCTAATCAAATTGCGGCTCTGATGTACGGTCGCATATTGTCTCTGGCTGAACAAGGTAAGTTAAGCGGCGATCACCTGATTTTTCTTAATCCTGAGCTCCAATCTTTTACAGACATTTGCGGTGCTTGTGAGCGCATCCGCAATACTCCTATTCCTTATTCCTACAGTGTATTCATCAAAAAGTTCATCTTTTTTTACATCATGACGCTACCCTTTGGCTATGTATTTTCGCTAGGCTATTATGTGGTGCCCATTGTGGCTTCTATCTTTTACGTATTGGCCAGTTTGGAAATCATTGCGGAAGAAATTGAAGAGCCTTTTGGTGCCGATGAAAATGACTTGCCACTAGACAAAATCAGTCGAAACATTCATATGCACATCGGTGAATTGATCTAATCGTGCGCTGGTATAATGCCTGTAAAAAGCTACTTTTTAAGCCCTCGCTGGCACAAGTGCGACATTGTACCAGCGGGGTCTGTTCTACTTTTTTGGCGTTGTTTTGCTTCGAAATGCGAAGATTGGCAACCCATTAGCCACTAAGCCCGTTCTCATAAATTTTGTATTATTGGGGGCTGTTTTAATGCTTTTGACTTGGGTCGTAACCGTTGTTACTCAACTTGCAAAAAAATGAAAGGAGAACAAATTCAAACCCTACATCCCTTACCTGGCAAAACGAACAAGCGCATTGCCCTGGAAAAATACGAGGCAATCAAGGAGCAGATCTTGTCCATTTTGAGCCAATCCGAGCTGACGCACACCGAGCTGATGGAGCAATTGTACGCCAATGTAAAGGATAACTTTGAAGGTGGCGTTCAATGGTATGGGGAGACGGTAAAACTGGATTTAGAAGCAAGGAAAGTGATTGAACGAACGGGAACCAAACCAGAAAAGTATCGCTTACAAAACCCTTAACCGACAGACCATGTACCCAAAAAAAATCCTCCTTCTACTCATCAGCCTCATCCTTGGGCAAACAGGTTTTAGTCAAGACAAAAAGACCAAGTTAGCCGAAATGATGAAAACCTATCACAACTACAACATGTTTGATGGGGCGGTATTGGTGGCTGAAAATGGGGAAATTGTTTACAAGGGTGCCTTTGGCCTGGCCAATCGGGAATGGAATATTCCCAATCAGACCGACACAAAGTTTATGATTGGCTCTGTTTCAAAGCCTATCACCGCCACCTTAATGCTCATCCAAGTGCAAAAAGGCTTGATTCATTTAGACAGCACGATTGAAGCTTATTTACCCGAATTTAAAAACAAACCTGCGGCAAAAGTAAGCATCCGGCAATTGCTTGGCCATACCTCTGGCATCCCCAATTATGACATCATCAAAGACTTTTTCCCAAGAATAAGTCGTCAAAATTTCACTCGCGAAGAATATGTAAAGGTATTTATCGACGCACCGCTGGCCTTTACACCCGGCACCCACTATGCTTACAGTAGTTGGGGGTATTTTACGTTGGGCTACATCATGGAAAGGGTCACCAAAAAATCCTATGCCGAACTCATGTCGGAGGACATTTTTAAAAAGCTGAAAATGAATGACTCAGGGTCGTATTATCACACCCAAATTGTACCCAAGCGGGCCACGGGTTATGATTATAGTTTCGGAGGGTATACTTCATCGGATTTCAGGGATCAATCCAATACAATGGGCACTGGCGATCTTTACTCAACGGTGGAAGACCTTTTCAAATTCCACATGGCTTTGGCCAATAACACCTTGCTGAATAAAGAACTGACAGCTGAAATGTTTACTCCTGGCATTGAATTGGCTCGGTATGGGTATGGGTGGTTTAATCAACAATTTAAATACACAAAAACGGATAGTGTCGCCTCCAATTTTCACCTGGGCATGACTGATGGGTTTATTTCTTTTATCCGCCGAGTTCCCACCACGAAGACTGTAGTGGTCGTTCTTTGTAATAGTTCGCCAACCGATTTTTTTGGCATCACCAATAATTTGTACAAAGTCCTATACAACCAGCCCGTTGTTTTGAAGCAGCCGGTGCACAAAAAAATGGAAACTTACATCAATCAACTCGGCGCAGAAAAAGCAGTGGCCGAATACAAAAAAATGAAAGCGGATGCGGAGCATTATTACATCGATTGGATTTCGATGAACTTCATTGCCGAACAGCTCCTTACTTTAAAAAGATATGAGGACGCAAAAATCATTTCGGAAAACAATGTGAAAGAGTTTCCGGACAAGGATTTAGTGCTGGTTAACATGGGCAACATTTACCTTGCGCTCAACCAAAAGGAAGCCGCTATTCAGGTGTATAAAAAAGCCCTTCAAATAAACCCTCGGTATGAAGAAGCAAAAAATAGGTTGAAGGAGTTAGCCGACAAATAATGAAGTAAATCTGTTCAACCATTGCGGCGCTAAAAACCAACAACATGGCAATCAACAATCCAAATAATTTCCACCAGAACATGAAACTATTATTAGCGCTGACAATCATTTTTTTGACTTTGGGGTTACAAGCACAGACCGATCCGTATTTGACGGACTTGAGTGCATTAAAAGCCATCCTACAAAAGACCCCTTCTTACAAATCACAAATAAAGGGCAAACAATTGGCCCTCTACAAGGACTTGTATGATCGCTTGGTTGCAGACACATCAAGCAAGGTAAATAGCTACAAATATTTCTACAACCTGGCACAACTGATTTTCCCCTTGAAGGACAATCACCTGGGGTTTTACCAAATTCCTGATTTTGAAAATTTCAAAGACCAGGAGCGCATTGAGCAATTCATTACTACAAAAGAATTCTTGGATTACCCCCAATTCGCGGGTAACCTGGACTCTTTAAAATCAGCATTAACCGCAAAACCTGCTGAATCGATTGAAGGTATTTTTTATTATGGTCAATTTTATTCAGTTGGACTTTTTAAGAGCGGCAATAAGGAATACATCGGCGTGGTACTGGAATCAGCAGTTTCCTTATGGCAAAAAGGGCAGGTTGCCATACATCTTTACGAATATGCCCCGAACTTGTTCAAAGCCATATACGGACACCCGCTTACCAAAAACTTTATACTTCATCCAGTTGAAAAATATCAAAATCAGGCATTGCTTAACTCTTACTTTTATAACTCGTATGCTCAAAGTATTTATGCTAAACAATTGCCGCAAGTTGATTGGGTCAACCTGCCTAAAAATACACCAAAGTTTGAGCTTAGACAAGTAGCTGACGACATCCAATACCTAGCGGTAAGGACTTTTCAGGCTGATCTTTCGAACGCAGAAAAGTCGGCAGTTTTCCTTGATTCAGTCAAAAATTCACTGACTGCCGCAAATCTCATTTTAGACCTGAGAAACAGTGAAGGTGGTGCGAAGAAAATGGCAAGAAAATACGTTCAGCTCATCAGAGAATACACTAAAAAAGGCAATGTTTTTATTTTGATCAACAATGGAACGGTAAGCCAGGCAGAAATACTCACCTTGCGCTTGAAAAAATTTAAAAATACCAGGACTCTTGGGCAAACAACCAAAGGGATGTTGAGCTACGGAAGCAATTACGGAAAACGGGAAAAATTGCCCAGTCAACATTTTGAAATTTATGTAACGGATATGAAAGGCCCAGCAAGGCTGTTGAATTATGAAGACATTGGGATCGACCCGGATATTTTCCTGGATGAACATTCTAATTGGATTGAACAGGCAATCAAAATCATCCGGAAGTTGTAAAATTGTGCAACTTGGGTATAAATTATACTGGTCAAGACGCAGTAACTTCACACTCCCCTATTGGGTACTACTCTAAAACCAACAACATGGCAACCAACATTTCAACGATTACTATCAATGCCTCCCTTCAAAAAGTTTGGGACACGGTTACCAGACCTGAATGGGTAAAGCTTTGGCATTATGGCAGCAATTTGATTACCACCTGGGAAATCGGTAGTGACATCAAATTCAGCACCGCATGGGAAGACAGCTCACGGGCAGCACTCTGACTTTAATACCCATAAAATGAATCAAGAATTATCCATCAGAATTATTTTGGAAAGTCCTCCCCCGGGAGTCGACTTTGGCATTCAAAAAGGCAGTGGAAACAAATACGAAACGATTCTAAAGCAAAGATCTGGTAAGGAGGATTTATGCTTTGAGTTTAAAATTTCAGTAAAAGAAAACCGAGACGCTTTGTATAATTTCACCGGACCCTATGTTCAAGGACCATCGAGTGAACGTTTCATTTATGTTGACATTGGAACGGCTGCGGGTCAATTCGATTCGGTCTGGACTCGACGCTTGAAAATCCCTTTGAGGGGTATTTCAGTCGAAACAATCCAACAACTATTTACGGATGCTTCCCTTGTGCTGGAAACGAAAGTTCCAGGAACAGCCAAAGACGGCGGCCCAAATTGCGCGACTGTAAAACCTTTTTCTGGCTGGCATTTGAGTCCAAATTAAACCTCGCTGGCACAAGTATTGCATAGCAGAGGGCTGCTCAAGACTTATACCAGCGGCCATCTTCCAACAGCCATTTTCCAACCTATCCTGGCTCAAAGCAGTCTATGTGGAATAAAACTGTTTATGAAAAATGGCCTAGCTCTTTTTTTCGCATTACCCTTGCTATTCAGCTCCTGTATAAAAGACGATACCGGGCTTACCCTGGCGCTTCCGGCAAAGACGCAATCAGGGCAACACACTTTTGGATGCCTTTTAAACACCGCGGTTTGGATCAATTATGGAAAGGTTTGTTTTCCATTCGCGGGTGGCTGTCGGGAAAACTTGCACGGCAGGTATTATACCAGCGACGGCGACATTTCCATCACGGCAGATAAGGTTTTGTATAAAAATAATGTCTGGAACACCCAGGAAAACATCGGAATGGATCTGAGCACCAACTTTCGAGGTGCAGGAACCTATAGTACACTTACGAATGACATCATTGGTGTGGCTTATTCGTTCTCCGAAATCCGGCAGCCCGATAAAACCTATTTGCTTTCAGCAAGCAATCCGGTTTTTACGATTGTCATTACCAGAATTGACCTACTCTCAAAAACAATGTCTGGCGAGTTTTCAGGCAAATTATTCCGAAGAATCAGCGAAGCGTCTTCTGCTACCTCAACTACTGATTCTATTGTGCTAACGGAGGGTAGATTTGATATCAGGCTCAAATAACGAGGGTGCAGGGTCAATTCATTCCTGCCGAAGTTTACACAGATTTCACGTAAAAAAAGCTGTGATTTAATCTTTTATTGCTAATATCATCCCCATGTTTGAAGTAGAAACTTACATCCGGGAGCTGGAAAATGTATACCGTAAGCAAGGCAATCCGATTTTTGCCGAAGGCGCTTCCAGGTACATGAAGTACCACTTTCCCTTTTTTGGGGTCAAAACGCCATTGCGGCGCGAGCTGGCAGCAGCTTTTGTAAAAACGCAAGGCTTGCCCGAAGGCGAAGACCTCAAAGCATTGTGTCGGGCTTGTTTTGATTCCGAATACCGCGACATTCATTATTTTGTGGGCGATGCCTTGCGCAACAAGATCAAGACAATGGATGTCTCCTTTCTACCGGTTTTTGAAGAACTGATCGGCATCAACTCCTGGTGGGATTCGGTTGATTTTTTGGCCCCAAAGTTTGCCGGAGGCCTGTTGCTGCGTTTTCCCGAGCAAATCCCCTTGTACATGGATCGCTGGATTGAAAGCGACAATTTCTGGTACCAACGGGCAGCGATCATTTACCAATTGGGATACAAACAAAAAACGGATGCCCAGCGCTTGTTTGCCAACGTGTTGCGCCGCGCCGATAGCAAGGAATTTTTTGTACAAAAAGGAGCAGGTTGGGCACTGCGGGAATACGCCAAAGTGAACCCCGTGGCCGTCCAGGATTTTGTGGAAAGCAATAAGTTGCCCGCGCTTACGGCACGCGAAGCCCTGCGGATCATTAAAGCCAATGGGTAATTCCCGGTTTACCCCCTGGCAATCACCACTTTGGTCTCAAAAGCATACACCGGTCTGCTCAACACTGCTTCAACTCTAAAGCCTGCCAAATTCAAAAACAGCTCCATTTCATCGGGGGTGAAAGCCCTTAATTCTGCCACATCTTCGCCAATGGGTGTATTTTCCTGATAGAATTTTGAAGTCCAGACCCAGCACCAATTGTGGGCGATGCTCAGGGCGTATTGACTTTCGCGCTTGATTTTTCCAAGGGGGGTATCTACTTCGTGCAGGATGGTTTTTCCTTCTTCGATTTGGGGGATGAAACTCCGGGCATCGATGTAGTCAAAAATCAACAAACCGCCAGGATTCAGGATCTTTTTGATGCTTTGAAAAGCTTGGATCAAATCCTCGTTGTGCAGCAAATACGCAGTACTGCGGGCAGTAATGATGGCTGCGTCAAAGCGATCGGGCAACTGGATGTTGCGCATGTCCTGCTGGTGCAGCAAATTCTCAGGGACATTTTCACGGGCAAAAGCCAGCATTTCTGCGCTGATGTCTAGTCCCTGGTAGTCAAATCCAGCTTCGAGGAAGCGTTTTCCCAATTGACCTGTTCCGCAGCCAATTTCCAGCACCGATTGGCAGTGGTGCTGGGTCAATAATGTTTGATAGTAGCTGTATTCTTCAGCATAATCGATCAATCCCTGGTACATCAGGTGGTACAATTCTGCGAATTCGGTGTAAAGTTTGGTCATGATTGTGGTATGAGTGTGTTCGGAAAATTGATGCCTCCACGCCTTAACAAAGAAACAGCTAAATTAGTCCCCTGAAAACTAATTTCATGAAAGCTTCCTTTGATAAGGCTCCAATACTTAACTTTCGTTAAACTGGGATCATTTGAAACAAGCACAAATTGAATTTTGGCCTGCGGCGGCATTGGTAGCAGGCAACATGATTGGATCGGGCATTTTTTTGCTTCCGGCTACCCTGGCTGTTTTTGGGCAACTCAGTCTGCTGGGCTGGTTGGTTTCTGGTACGGGAGCGCTGCTTTTGGCCTATACTTTTGCCCGCTTGAGCCGTTTGATCACCACCAACGGTGGCCCTTATGCCTACACGCGCTGGGCTTTTGGCGATTTTAGCGCATTTGTGGTGGCTTGGGGGTACTGGATTTCGCTCTGGACGGGCAATGCGGCCATCGCCATTGCTTTTGTAGCCAATCTTACGCCTTTTTTTCCGGGCTTGCGCACGAATTCCAATTTGTCGTTGCTGGTTTGTTTGTCTTCTATTTGGGTTGCCACTGCCATCAATCTGCGGGGAGTGCGCGAGGCAGCTCAATTCCAATTGATCACTACCGCTTTGCGCCTGTTGCCTATTTTATTGTTGTCTACCTGGGGTTTTTACTTTTTCAAGTGGGAAAACTGGGCAGTAGACCCTGGGCAATTTTCCCTGTCTGATGTGGCTTTACAAGCAGCAGCGCTTACTTTTTGGTCCTTTTTGGGCATAGAATCGGCTACCATCCCTGCCACTTCCATCCGCAATCCCGAACGCAACATCAGTCGGGCCACCTGGTGGGGAACGGTTTTTTCGGTGCTGGTTTTTGTAGCATCCTGTTCAGCGGTGATGGGGATACTGTCGCATGGGCAATTGCTCGAATCTGCAGCACCTTTTGCGGATGCTGCTCAATTGATTTGGGGGCGGGTGGGATATTACGCCGTAGCCGCCGCCGCCGCTCTGGCTTGCCTGGGTGCATTGAATGGCTGGATATTGTTGCAGGGGCAAATCCCGGATGCCGTGGCCAAAGACGGCTTGTTTCCGCCATTTTTTGGTAAAGAGAACCGCCGAGGCGCTCCAGCTAATGCCTTGATTTTATCCAGCATTTTAATGACCGGAATGGTATTGCTGAACTACACCGATTCGTTGCAAGAGCAGTTCAAAAAAATGATCTTGTTGGCTACTCTGGCCAATTTGATTCCTTATGTGTTTAGTGCCTTGGCCGAATGGGTCTGGTTGCTCAGGCAAGGTCAATTTCGATGGGCATTGCATTGGGGGCTGACGATCCGGTCGGTGCTGACTTTTGCTTTTGCCATGGCCGCAATTTTGGGTACGGGATGGCATACGATCAGGAGCGGGTTGATTTTGCTGGTGTTGGGGATGCCGGTTTATTGGTGGTTGAAGGGAAAGGTGAAGGTCTAGGACAAAGCAAATTCCCCAACCCATTCTCGTTCAATTGGTGATTTAAAGCCTAAAACAATGTCTTCTTTTGGAATCCCTCGGTTGAATAATTCGTATGCCAAAGATAGATCAGTACCATCATGTTGAAGCCAGACTTTCCCCTCAGGCTTTACGTCAATGTGGACAAAACTACCATAATGCCAATCTTTGTTGTGCCAACCAACCGAAAAGAGGAGATAATGTCCTTTCTCATCATCAATAATAATTTCAGTATCAACTCCTTTGAGGAATGGATCTGCAATTCCGCCTATTTCTTCCACCAGCTTTCGGACGATTTGTTTGTATTGAATTACTTTATCCATTTGACGATTATTGGGTTTTCTTCATCATATACTAGAGAACTAACCCCAGCATAATCTAAAAGTTCTATAAAAAAAACATCATCAAAAAAACGATTGAAAAAGATGTTTGGAATCGCTAAAAATAGCTTTCGATCAGGTTCTTGGCTTCTTAAAGCAAATCCATACCTGGTAAATTGACC